>JAATVR010000586.1 GCA_014523665.1 Nitrososphaerales archaeon TH526 | reverse complement strand
TACTCCACTACCCCCTACATTATCTGCGGCAGTTCCACTTATCTGAACATTACCAGCAGTTACCGTTGCATTATTAGCTGGACTTGTAATAGCTACTGTGGGGATTGTAGTATCTTGAGGAGCACTTCCTACATTTATTGTTCGAGTACCTGCATCCCATGATACATTTCCTGCATTATCTGTTACCCTGGCCCTTAAAGTGTGAGGACCTGTTGCTGTGATGTTTTTTGTAATTGTCCATGTAGACCAATTGCCTGGAGCTTGTGGTGTTGCAACAGTATAGGCACCAGAAGTATCCACTCTTACTTCAACACGAAGTACTCCACTACCACCTGCATTATCTGAGGCAGTTCCACTTATCTGGACATCACCGGCAGTTACCGTTGCGTTATTAGCTGGGCTTGTAAAAGCCACTATGGGGACTGTAGTATCTGGGCCGCCGGATCCGGTTGTACCCGACACTTCTGTAGACAGAGGACCTATCTGCCCGGTAGTATTCACAGCTGCAACTCTATAATAGTAAGTTGTGGAAGCGGTCAGTCCTGTATTACTGTATGAATTGGTAGCTGGTTGTGCTAACGGTACAGTAGTTCCAGGAACGACTGTAAATCCAGCAGTTGTACCTCTGTATACGTTGTAATGGTCTATATTTTCAGTTGTAGGATTTGCAGTCCATGCTAGGTTCAATTGAGTATCACTTGCTGCAGCGACCGTAAGTCCAGTGACTTGGGATGGGGATGGATTAGTAGTAGCTGTTGTTCCAGATACTTCTGTTGATAAAGTACCGATATTGTCGGCGTTATCTACTGCGGCAACCCTATAGTAATAAGTAGTTCCGGTAGTAAGCCCAGTATTAGAATATGAATTTGTCGCCGGCGTCGCAATTGGGGTTGTAGTACCTGGGGTTACTGGAAATCCAGCAGTTGTACCTCTGTATACGTTGTAATGGTTTAGATCCGCCTCGGTATTTGCTGTCCAAGTCAGATTAAGTTGGGTAGTAGTACCAGTCGGAGTAGTAACCGCTAGACCTGTCACTTGTGCCGGAGGACCAGGAGGATTATCCCCTGTCTGTCCGGTTCCAGGAATTTTGATAATATTCGCTGTAGATGGAACAAGGGCATTATCCAACACGTGAATCATATAATAACCGGCGGGTGCGATGTTCGCACTAATCGGAGCAGAAACAGTTACAGAATTCGTACCACGACTGGTTATCTGTAGCCAAATTAATCGCATATCTATATCGTAGTGGTGGGTAGTGCAACCAAGCTTTACTAGCGAAACTCTCGCAATACTCGTAGGGTTGGGGGTCGGAATCGTAATAGATCCTCCATATCCACCAACTGTGGGAGTACCTGATATCGTTGGCCTTGTGGCGGAGAAATAGCTTGGTCTAAAGAACTCTGTCCTTAGTTCCCAATTTCCTCCTGATCCTGGAGTGCTTCCTGCGGTCCACACACTTCCATTAGTCATTAACAAGGCCGTACCATGGTATAACCTCGGTACGGTGGCAGGAGCCAATGCCGTCCATCCCTGAGCTTCATTTTCAGGATCAAAACTGTCTGGGGCATATATTGGAGTATTTCCACCCGCAGAAGACCCGCCAAACAACATGATTTTTCCATTGGGAAGTATAATAGGAAGAACATATCTCCTTCCAACGTTCAGTTGACCCACTGTTCGTATGACTGGATTGGTATTTGTACCTTGGTTAAAGTCGTGTATTTCCACAACACGTGTCGCGGGCGCTGAGCCGTTCGGAGCTCCTCCTACTACCATTACCTTTCCTCGCTCCGCTGTTGTATTCTGCAGAGGTAGAAGTATTGAGGTACCATAGTCTCTATACTGGCCCAGCGCTGTATTTCCTTGTTGTGTCCATATTCCAGTTGACGGATCATACATGAACCTGACTTCTCTTTGTGAACTTATATAGACAAGTCCACTAGGCATATAGATCATTCTAGGGTATAAAGAGAGCCATGGCGCTGTGCCTTGATTAGGACCTCCAAAACATGGGGAACCGGCTCCAGTACATGCTTCACCGGCGCCGACACAATACGTGTCATTCGTCGAAGGATTAAATTGTGTACTCCATGATCTAGTAGCGGGATTATATATCTCAACCAGACGATTGTAAATTCCATATTCATCATCCCCTGCAACAACAACAACTCTCCCGTCCGGGAGAAGCATCTGGGAAGGATACCACCTACCTGTTCTCATATCTGGCAACCCTTCCAATTGGCCAGTGGAAAAGTTAAACTCTAAAGCATTTTTTGCACCATGCCACTTTCCATTACAGCTGTTTACGTCGGTGTCATATAGGAGTGTACCGCCGGTAAGAAGAATGTTTCCGTTTGCTAACTGATTCATGCCGACACAAAAGAGATCTACACTGACAGGTACTGCAACATCTGAGCCTGTCGATAAATCTAAATACCTCGCTGTAAATGGACCATTTGGACTATTGGCGTTATTCCAACCTGAGCCGGCAAAATAAAATATTTTGCCATTGGGGGTAAGTGCACACCCGAGGGCAACTGTCATGGTATTCTGTCCTGGCACCCATGTTCCTGCAGTTTGTGCATATGCTAATTGTGATCCAAACGGAGCGCTACCACCACCAAAACGACTCGTCTGTCCTTTCTTATACTGTTCATATAAAGGTCCTATTCCTCCAAACCAACCTACACCAAGTAAAAGGCCTCCAGCTCCTAGGAGCTTTATGAAATCTCTTCTAGACAAAATCCTGTCAGACAACTAAGGAATTATGTTGGAAAAATGTTTGATATAAAGATGCCTGAAGATGGGACAGGCTCTTACTCTAACGTAGTAAGTTAGCTTGCATCTTACTTAAATCTGTAATTTTTTTACTTGTTTTATATGCTAATGTCATTATAGGATGTTTGTACTTCCCTGGAGAAAAAATGTAGCAAATGTCAAAGTCATATTTTATAGGGAGAAGGTATTAACAAGTTGCATTAATACTATGCAATTGCTAATTCCAAAGAGTTTGACGCTTATGGTTATTTTGTGTTTCATGTCAGTAACATGTTTTGGTGTTGTTATCTCTGCACCGTCTATAGGTATAGTGTTTGCGCAGCAAACGCCTGACTTTCCATTGCAGTCAATCGAAGAAGATACACCCTTTACTACTGCGGGTGATGTTGCTGCATTGACCGTAAGGAATGTTAGTTCAGGGAGTGGATCAATATGTGAAGGGTGCCAAGTGCTTGTATACAATACTGGAGCATCTCCGATTGGGGATGTTGGCGTTGCATATACGCCTTCTTCTCCCCTTGATTTGACAGGAGCGAAGAGACTTGTCTTCTTTGCCAGAGGAGAACTGGGTGGAGAAGTTATTAGGTTTGCGGCAATAGGGAATCAATCAGTTTCTAATTCGACGGCACCTTTTGAGAATCTAAAGTATGCTGTGGAGAGCAATGACATTACCCTGAACGGAGATTGGAAAAGGTACGAGTTTGACTTGAAGGGGCTTGACCTCTCAAGCGTAGCAAGTCCGTTTGCAATGATTATCTCTGATCACAGAAATAGCAGCCGGGGGGAGCAACCAGATTTTGAGACTCCAGGCGTAGATACCAATGTGAATCATATCACTTATTATTTTAAGGGCTTGAGCATAGATGATCAAGAAAACCTGACTCCTCCCCTGCCTGAAAACCAGACTGCTTCTGCAGCTAATCAAACTGCACCGGCAACTCTATCAATAGGGAACGAGACTGCTTCTGCAGCTAATCAAACTGCACCGGCAACTCTATCAATAGGGAACGAGACTGCTTCTGCAGCTAATCAAACTGCACCGGCAACTCTATCAATAGGGAACGAGACTGCAACCTCGACCTTTGCTACCATTCCATCTGAGGGACGTGCAATTAGTTCTCCTCAAGACTCTGACGCTAATCCAATGAACGTGATTAATGCTACACTTGTTAGTAATTTGAAAGGTGAAAGCAATCCCAATTCTACCTTACCCATTGTGCAGAATGCATCTACACGGCTTAATCCCAATGCACTCTCACTTACTGTGAATGCTTTGCCTAATTCCACAACTCCAACAGTTTCATCGCAACCACCAGAATCACAGGCACTTACGAGTCAACAGCCATCCCTAGATCAAAAAACAGGACAGCTTAGCATGGCACCTAGTGGGTACACACCTGAATCCAACACAGCTCAACCAATAACTATTCTACAGGCACTGGACAGTAATAATCAACCAATAATTAATGATGGTACCACAACATCCAATAGTATTGTATTGCATATGCAACCTAATGAAAATGTACCGATTC
>JAATVR010000058.1 GCA_014523665.1 Nitrososphaerales archaeon TH526 | reverse complement strand
GTGAAGCTTTATCCCAAGGTAATAACGAGACTGCAGCAGCGGCTATCGAAACGGTTGATGAGACCCTCCAAAATAGTAGCGGACGCATCTCAGGTTTGGGACAACGTATAGATGACATAGCTGAGAATCAAACACTCTCACTTGACAATGCTACACGACAGACATTGACAGAGATCGGCGGTGCGTTAAACAGTATCGCACAGGACTTTGATGGGGTATACCAATCCAACAGTTCTTCATCTTAACAGAGAATATATTTCAATCCAATAGTACCTAACATATTACTACTGGATTTGTTTTATGAGGATTACACATTGTTAGATCTAAATGGTTAGTCATGAGTTCTGCAGTTGATTATGTTCAGGAGACCTGCATTGATAAAGTATTATGAAAATCAGACGGTTTATAATCTGTCCCAATGCGACAATATGAGGTTGTCCTGTATGGGTAAGATCGGAGCTTAATCTGATACCCACTTTAAGGATCATTGGCAATATCTCTAACTCTACAGGTATCCTAATACTCAATGGAGAAAATGATAGTCAAACTCCAGTAGAGCAAGCATTTCTTTTACAACAAAAACTAACAGATGTAACTTATATGAGCCCATTTTAAGTGATCCCAAGCACCAAGTCTAATTCCAGAAGAAGCCATTGTGAGTATGATAGCCTTAATTCTCCAGTCAGGGTAACTCGCTATTTTTCGGATCTCTTCAACAGTAGGAACTCTATCATCTGCATAGTTCTTAGCCTTGGGCAGCCCTCGGGTGAGTTTTTTCCATGGTACGAGCAGATCATTCATTTCGCAGAATAATTTCAAAACCTTCACATAGTTACGAAGAGTAGACCCCGTGATCTCATTGTGGCTGACTCTATTTTTCTGGTATTGAAGGAACTTGAGGATGACGTTCAGAAGCCATCCATTTTCAGAGCCTGCCCTTCGAACAAATAACTTACACCTTTCTTCAATTGATAATTTCTTCTCTTGATCGATACCAATTACTTGGAAGAACATATTCAGTCTTGTTAAGTATTTTTGTCTAGTTTGTTCAAAATGCAAAAATGAATAAATCGTACGGATCAGATTGTTTCCCCAATTCCAAATACGGTATACCCAGTTTGTTCTCTCCTTCCTTTTTTGGTGAGAATCCTATTTGAGAAGTAATATTACATTGGGCCCAAGGGTGTGTGAACCATTTTTGACATAATTTTTAGGCTCAATCACAATATCTAACAACATGGGCTGTTCTTATTTTTGATTTAGATTTATAATTTGTCCTAACTAATTAACGTAGGTAATCTGGGATGTGGGGAAGTCTATAGTCAATATTTAAGAATAAATCCTCAAATACAATACAACCATAATCTACTTGTGTCGCAATTGTACTCTCGTATCAAAAGTGTGACGCTAATTTTTGGATTATTTTTGATAGGTACGCTTGGATTATCTTGTTTATCTACAAGCGTTTTCAAACAGCAAGACCATGCACTAGCTCAACAAAACATCCCTACAATAAAATATCGAAATCTTCGACCTTATTACCAGCCTTTTTAATTTGCTTGTTAGTATAGAAAATCGCTGCAACGACTGCTACAGTAAGGTAGGAACTAGTTTTTTCTCACTTAACATATCCAAGTTATATCGAGATGCAAAGAATGAACTGCCGCAACATCTCAAAGTGCTGCTTCTCCTGTCTTGTTTGATCTTATATCCACTGCAACAGGAACATCTACCACAAATATCTTTCCAACAATATCACTACCACGTAGTTTGTCTACAATCTTGTGAAGCAGGCTATCCACTTGGTCATCTCTAATGACAACCTCGATCTTTGTTCTTGGATTATATTCAGGGGTATGCCTCATTGTACCCAAACCTACCGCAACTTCTGCCGGCTTTGCACTTCCTCTGCCGTGGATCCTATAATGACTCATTCCTCCAACTTGTGACTTCTTAAGAATGTCATTTACATCATTCAGCGCGTGGTCTGGAACAAATATTTGTATTTCCTTCATGGCATTTTCGACTCCGGCGTAAACGGTATCATGATATTTAATAAATACTTAATGTAAGCCAGTGAATTATTCTACCGATGAAAGTCCCGAAAGATACCGGGACTGCAAGTATTACATTTGCCATAAAAGAACGGTTTTGTACATTGGTCGATGCTGATTCTATCCAATTTAATGTCCAGACAGTGGAATACTACTGCACATTTAGTATATATCGTATGCAGTTTTGCCTGTTCCTATCGTGGTTTTCTTTCTAACCATGTAGTGATACCGTTTTCGAAGATAAAGACTAAGATCCTTTAAAGTAACTGTAGGAAGATCTACTCCCTCTTTAACGATGAAAATTATTAAACCCAGCTGC
>JAATVR010000057.1 GCA_014523665.1 Nitrososphaerales archaeon TH526 | reverse complement strand
GAATATTTTACGTTGAGCATAATTGGATACATCATAATCAATAGTACTACTGCTATAGGAAGTGAGACATTTGAAAATTCAAGCTCTGCCAGAAAGACGGATAGTGAAGGAAAAAAGTATCCTACTAATGTACCAAATACAATACAAATTGCCACCCATACCGAAAGATACTTGTTAAATACATCAAGCTCTTTCTCATAAATTTTTGTACCTGTGGATGTCAATAAAGTCTCTGATTTATGTTCACAAATATAATCATATATGTTATAGCTATCATTATTATCGTGATTATACACTAAATAATTCAATCTATCTGCCGGCTTTAGTAGATACTATTCTAGCTGCCTTTCCTGTTTTCAGAAGATTGCTGTGCCATGCATTGCATTATCAGCCAGCATCGACTAATTTAAGTAAGTACTACTATCAATCTATAAACTAAATAGCAGATTCTCCAGTAGACTTTGACGCTAAGTCATACGCTTCTAGAACATCGACAAAGACCTTCCCCCGAGTGGGGTGTTAATCTAATAAGATCATCGATAAAAGATTTCAGCTTAGAGTCTGGTACAATAGTTGACATATGTGTTCGGTATACATATTCTGGAACGTATTTTTTTGCATATGTATAGGCATGAACAGTGTCCGGAACAGGTTCATGTGGTATCCTTCCTCTTCCTTTAACCTCCGAAAGGGTTATGCCTCCAACCTCATGCTTATGGAGAATTTGAGTTGCCTCCGAAACGTTCTCCGATGTGATATAGATATCGATCTGTTTCATATGTACAGTTATATAGTTACATAGTTATAAGGTTAAACAGGCTTTTATACTTCAAATCTTTGTTCTCCTATTCTGTGTGTCCCATATGAGACGAAGCGTGAATAATTTCAGGATACCACAGCTTCACTTCTTTGTCTAAACTTTCCATAATTGGATCCGAAGTCAAAATCTTCATCATAACAAAAATGCCATAGTCTTGTCATTGACATTTAAGACAGTCTAGAAATCATCATACGGCATGAGTTTAGAGTTAAAAGCAGCAACAACGAATCTTAATGACACAATGATTTAGATCACATCATCTACCGTACCTTCTTTCCGACGTACCTTCTTTCTGGTCAGTAGTTTTATTATTTCTGAATATACAAACCCAGTTGTGGCTAGCAGCAACAAAAGAATCCAGTCTCCTAGCTGCAGTGGGACAAAATCAAATAATTCTTGCATAGGTGGATAATTCATGATAAAAAGAATTACAACTGATTCACCGATCAATGAATACAGTAACATTTTGTTTCCAAAGAATCTAAGTTCATGAATGTTGTGAGTAAAAGATCTGCAAGACAATGCAAAGAATAACTCAAAGAAAACTAATACACCAAAAACCATAGTCCTTCCCTTCGCAATTGCAAGACTTGAATCCCATCCACTGACCTGTAGAACGTACACAAAGAGCAGCAATGACGTTATCGCGAGAATAATTGGAATTGTTATCAGCCACTTCCTGATGCCAAAGAATACGCTCTCCTTTGGGTCTCTTGGCTTTCTTCTCATAACGTCCGGCTCATGAGGTTCTAAACCTAATGCTATGGCCGGAGAACCATCAGTTGCAAGATTGATGAACAAGATATGTTTTGCTAGCAATGGAAGAGGCCATCCCATTATAACAGAGAATGCTAGGATAATGATTTCACCTAAATTTACAGACAATAGATAGACAAGGTACTTTTTGACATTGTCAAAAATTGTTCTCCCCTCCTTGATTGCCGAAACAATAGTCGCAAAATTATCATCTGCAAGAATTATCGATGCCGATTCCTTTGCAACTTGAGAACCTGTTATTCCCATAGCAATGCCAATATCGGCTGCTTTTAGTGCGGGGGCGTCGTTTATTCCATCACCAGTCATAGCAACTATATGCCCTTTATTCTTCAGCGATTGTACGATCTTGAGCTTGTGTTCTGGTGAAACCCTTGAATATATCTTGATGTAGTCTGCCTTTTCACTTAAGGATGCGACATCCATAGTTTCCAGCTCCTGGCCAGATACTGCGACTCCCATGTCATGCTTTATCATAGACTTATCATCGATTATTCTGATTTCTCTTGCGACAGTTAACGCCGTAAGTTTGTGATCTCCGGTTATCATAACGACATCTATGCCTGCGTTTTTACACTGTGCAATCGAATCTACGACTTCCTTCCTTGGTGGGTCCATCATCCCCACTAAGCCTAAGAACAAAAGATTCTGTTCCACATCTTCTTGTGATAAATGATATTCATTCAGATGTTTGTATGCCAGTGCCAACACTCGTAATCCTCGTGTAGCCATATCATCATTTGCTGCCAGAATTCTATCCCTCATATCATCAGTTAAGGATAGTGATTTGTTATCAACAGCAATCTCAGAACAATGACTCAGGACAACCTCACAAGCGCCTTTGATATAGGCTTCATATTTTCTACTACTACTAATATTATCATTATTATTATTGCACGAGCGTCTATGAATAGTAGTCATCATCTTTCTCTCTGAACTGAATGGTATTTCTTGTACCCTGGGAAATTCGGAATTCATTTTATCTTTTCTTATCCCACTCTTGTAGGCAAAAACCAACAATGCAATCTCAGTGGGGTCCCCTGTTAGATCAGCCTTGACTCCTTTGAAATCAATATTAGCATCATTACACAAAACCGCCGTCTTAGCAAGCAGCATTAGATCATTTTTATTAATATGTGAATCAATAACTCTACCTTCTAACCCATACCCTGCACCAGTCACCTGAGCAGATTTGTCATAGACATAGAGATTCCTTACTGTCATCTCCCCCCTCGTTAATGTTCCTGTTTTGTCGCTACATATTATAGTTGTAGAACCAAGAACTTCTACAGCTGGAAGCCGCCTGACTACTGCGTTTCGTTTAGCCATTCTATAGGTTCCGACTGTCAGAGATGCTGTTATAACAGCAGGTAACGCTTCTGGAACTGCTGCTACTGCTAAACTTATTCCCCAAACAAGCATTTCTAATAACTGGAGACCTCGACTAAACGCAAAGATACTAACAATTCCAACTACGATTAACATTATTACACTCAGCACTTTCGCAGTATGTTTGATCTTTAGTTCAAAAGGAGTCTTCTGTACATCTATTGTCTGTACTTCAGTAGCAACCTTTCCAAGTTCTGTATCCATGGCAGTTGCAAAGACTACTGCTTTTCCTCGACCATAGGTTATAATGGTAGTAGTGTAAACGATGTTTTTCCTGTCAACAAGTGGTGTATCTTTAGATAACACTGCTACAGTTTTTCCTACTGGAAGTGATTCTCCAGTTAGAGGTGCCTCATTTGCTTCTAAGTTGTGACTCTCAATTAAGTATGCGTCAGCGGGAACTCTGTCTCCTGCAGAAATTAGGATTATGTCACCGGGGACAAGTCTTGTCGCATCAATTATACTTTCCTCATTATTCCGAATAACTCGACATGTTGCGGCAGACATTTTCTTTAATGCTTCAATGGCCTTTTCTGACTTGCATTCCTGGATAAAGGCTACAGTGACCGCGAGTAATACTATTGCGATGATAATAGTAGAATCAATCAGTTCACCCACAAAAGCAGAGATTGCAGTTGCAATTAAAAGTATTATTATAAGAGGATCCTTGAACTGTTTGGTGAATACGGCTGCTCTCGAAATCCCTCTTTCTGCTCTGATTTCATTAGATCCATATACTCTAAGTCTCTCGTTAGCTTCTCTCGGGGTCAGTCCTTCGAGCCTAGTCTGCAAATATTGCATAACTTGATCACGACTCATTGAGTGCCAGTCGGGCTTGGTTGATTCTGTTGGTTCCTTTACCATCTATTGAGATATCTCCAAACTAGTCTGCATCAATGCAAATTACAGGATGACATTTACAATTATTCCTGGGATCTTGTACATTAATGCCCATAATGTTGGCTTCCTTGATAATTCATGAATTCATGTATCGCATTAATAACTTCATCGTTTTTAGTATCAACAAATAGTATCGAGCCATTTCCAAGATCTTCAGTACTATATTTTATCAAATCCTTCTTTTCAGTCATTACTTTGGTTCCAGGAACCACTTTGGCATGAATAAAAAAGGGCTTGGTAAAGTTACCTTTAGAAAAATCTCTCTGAATATGCAAAGCATGATTTTTGATCTGATCTATAGTTTCTGTATCGTTAGTATCCAAAGCAGTTATCACAATCTCTCCACCGGTAGGAGTAGACTTGAAGTTATGCACAATTTTATTCTGATTAAAGCCCATTGCTATGTCTCCTCTTTCCATAATTGACATTGTGGATGGGAAGGAAGTAGATAACGATTGATTAACACCAAGAATATTAGTTGCTACTTCTTCGTTCTTGTAGATGATGCTATTTCCTATCCAAATAATAAGAAATAAAGTGAAAGCAAAAGTGAATACTGAAATAATCTTTGCCTTGGAACGATTCATTATGATAAGTGACGTTGATATGTTCTCGATATTTAATGTTTCAAGTTTTGACCCAAAGTGTAGATAGCACTTTATCGTCTTTGCGGCAGAGTTAGTACCATTTTTTAGACATGTCCAGAGGTGGCTAAAATGAAACAGGTTCACCGATATGCATAGTTAAGGGATCAGGGTCTGGTTTTGTAATTATTAGAGTGACATTCGGGATTTCATTTTATCACCATTACAGGACAGTGTGAATAAGTTAGCACCGCTAATGCTACACTTCCAAGTAACATCTTTTTTAATCCAGAGTGACCTCTCGTACCTATCACAATCAAATCGATGTGATTCTGTTCTGCATAGTTTATTATGGCACCAGCTGTAGATGTTTCAGTATATGGAACCAAAGATACTTTTGTCTGTAACATTACTTTGTTGCTATTCGCATTTTCCTTGACTTTAACCAACCATATTTGTGCCCTACTCAGGAGTACAGAAAGTGTAATATCTATCTGCCTTAGACCAGGGATAAACCGAAATCATATACAACCCAAACTCGTCAAATAACTTGAGGTCTCCTACCCTAATACCAGGCCTACCTTCTTCGTCTATGTGCAATGCGCCTAATCTCATTCCTGTGGAAGCCATAAGCAAGATGATTACTCTGGAGCGAATATCACATTTGTTTAGGATCTGTTTTATTTCATCCATGGAATAAGGCCTATCCGTTGAATATCGATCAGACTCATCTTGAGGAAAGAATCGCTTTATCTTTCGTGTATTGAGATTGATGTCATTGATTTCAAAGAAGTGAACTATAGCAGCATAACTAGCGATATCTTTCGTTCCTTAAGACGTTCGATATGTCTTATGATTTTGGATTCAATAACACTAGGTTTGTAGTCGAGTAAAGCCACAAGGTCATCACTCTCCACGGTCATTTTAAGAAAATAGTTGAATGCTGAGAGGTATGTCTTCTTAGTTTGAAGTGACTTTATCCCGTCAGTTACAAGATAGATTCTTCTTTCTTCCTCATTCTGTAAAGTGGGATTCTGAATCTCGTCCTCGGAGGAGGAGGTGACAGTCAACGCCTAGTTTTAGTTGCGGTATTATTTAATTGCAGTATATCCTGCATTTAATACTTATTTGTTGCATCGAATATGCTCTTATTCATAAATCCCAAACTAGAGGGAATTAGTCGAAACATATCAAGGAATATTTGTTGGAATTTGACTTCCAGAAGGAAGTTGGAGAAAATAAGGTTAACTGTGTTAGACGCTAAGAAGCCGAAAAAGTGTCTAATTCTCGCGCTATTACGGTACCTCCAACTTTCATACGAATGTACTGCCCATCACTCGAGACGTCCTTCTTCCTAGTAAAAATTTGGGGTATAAAGGCGCAGTTTTCGAATTCGTTTGTCATATTCTAGTTAGCCGCCTCCTAACTTGGCAGTGTAGTTATCTTTGACGTAGTCCAAATCAAATCATAATATCCATCAGATTCTTGTTTCGTTATTCGCGGGGTAAAAATATAGTGAACAATAGATATGTGCCATGAATAAGCTACCATCATACAAACTTGGTCCTGATTTAACAGTATGTAGAATCCTCAATGGTATGTGGCAGGTTGCAGGAGGACATGGGTATATTGATCATGAAAAAGCAATTGAAGATATGTTAAGATATCATGATTCAGGATTTACGACCTGGGATCTGGCCGATATTTATGGGCCAGCAGAAGACCTTATAGGGGAATTCAGGCGTAGGTTACTGGAATTAAGAGGCAAAGAAGAGCTTGACAGAATTCAGGCATTAACAAAGTGGGTGCCACAGCCAGGAAAAATTACACGTTCTGCAGTTATCGAGAATATACAAAGATCACTCAACAGAATGAATGTTAACTCAATTGATTTACTTCAATTTCACTGGTGGGATTATAATAACCCGTATTACATGGACGCTCTCAAATACCTAGCTGATCTCAGGGATAATGGAATGATCAAGAATATTGGTCTCACAAATTTTGATACTGAACGCGTGCAAATCATGATGGATTCCGACCTACCAATTGTGTCAAATCAGATACAGTATTCAATCATTGATCGAAGGCCAGAGGTAAAGATGATACCGTTCTGTCAGAAGCATAACATCTGTCTTTTCGCCTATGGTAGCCTCTGTGGTGGATTAATGTCGGATCGCTATTTCAAAAGAGAGAAACCCACTGCTGCTCAATTGGATACATTAAGTTTGCGAAAATACCACCAAATAATAGAGAAATGGGGAGGATGGAATCTGTTTCAAGAACTACTGTCGAATTTGAAGACAATTGCCCAAAAATACAAAGTAAGTATTGCAAATATAGCAACACGTTTCATACTTGATAGTCCAGCTGTAGCAGGAGTTATTATCGGCACTAGGCTCGGAATAGTAGACCACAGGGCCGGTAATGCTCAGGTATTTAACTTCAGGTTGGAAAGGTCAGATCTTGACGCGATAGATGCCGTATGCAAAAAGTCAAACAACTTGTTTGAGATAATCGGGGACTGTGGCGACGAGTACAGATGATTTTGAACTGAGTGCCCTAGTTATATATCGGTGGAAAGAATGAATACCGAGATTCATAAATAAGAACCATGGAAACCAAGACTGATTAGAGTAAAGCGGCTAATGAGTGATAATTAATCTCAAAATAAATAATCAAAATAATAAAAGTCCATAGCGGCAGCATCTCGCTCCTTTCCAGATAGCATGTTAAAGAGGATGAATAATTTTGTAATTGGGAGGCAGAGCCAATAGTTTCTGATTATACAGGTCCCAATCAGGGTCGACTTGCTACAGAGCTGCTAGCTACAATTTCTATGACTTGGTAGAATACAAAGAGTAGTCGTGCATGTGTATTACATATATACCCAAGAAGCCAATGATGCCTCCTAATACAGCTAAATATATGTTATTGGGTAGATTGCTAGGAAATCCTATCTCTACCAAAAAGAGCTGCGCTACGAGCGTAATTATAATGCTAGAAGAGCCTATAGTAGCCGTAAGAGATGCACCTATCCTACTTAAGCCTGTAGAATATGACAGAGATCCTACGAATGGTAATAACGAAAATGCGATTAAGATTACAGTAATGAGTATTAGTTGTTGGGTACTTTCGATATTATATATTAGTATAGATGTTCTGCCCGTTGAAGGTTGTTGTGTCCCATCCAATAACACTCCTACTATCAAAAATCCAATTAGAATGAACCCAGAAATCAGCATAGAAGAAGCTGCTACTTCTATTGATGAATGTCTTGATACTAGTTTTGTTAGAAAGAGGACACCTAATGCAAATCCAAATGCGGAAAAAATGGCTTCCAAATCTCCAAAAGTGATATGGAATGTCTCTGTTAGTTCAGATGCATTTGGTAATCCACTCAAGTTTATATTTTCTTTATCCCCATTAATGCTAGAGTCACTCATAATGGCCAAAATGAACCCGAATAACGCCAACACTATACCAATGATGTGAATACTTTTCAATATTTCTCTCAAGAAAGCTCTTGCTAGAAGTACTATTATTACAATTTCAAGCGGTCCTGCAATAAGGAGCTCTTTTGAAGCACCGATTCTATTAATGGAATCATACCATGTAAATATCCCGATTGATAGAAACAGAGATGCTAACAAAAGATTCTTCCAAGATTTCAAGAAAAGGATAGTAATTCCGTCCTTTTTCTTAAGAACAAGAACCGTTACCATTGTTAGCATTACTCCTCCCAAGGTTATACTTATCGCTGAAAGAAGAATCGGAGAGATTTGTATTGAGGAATGAGTTGTTAAATATTCAATGACTATGGATTCAATGGAAATAGTAACTGCATAAACAAACACAACCCAAGACTTTTGAATCAAGAGAGGCAATTTGGATATTTCCAGCATTTAAAATAATAATCATAATAATTATAATAACAATAATTCATTTCGATTGAGTTTACCATAAAGCATTCTGCAAACTAACCCATAAACTTAGATAACATATATTTCTACTCCTACCTTGATATTGGAAGACAACAGAAAAAGTAAATGATTATGGAAAAGGGGATACAGTGTGATATTTTGAGGATTAGCTCTAAGTGGGATTGAATTACAATTCGTCATTTCAACAAATATTACATAGCTAGTAACAAAAGAAGTGTTAAAATTGTTGTTGTTGTTATCCGTTACTAATTCCGCTCGATTTCAGTAGTTGTGAGCAATAGTGAGGGTTGCTCAAAAATAAGAAGGAATTAAGAACCAAGAAGAATATTGATTGTAAGAATACTCTTTTGTCGTCCACCTATGAATCTCTGTCTTAGTATTGTTAATGATTTGATGATACTTCTTGCTCCATAACGGAATTCGGTCATATACTGTATTAAGGGAGGTCGTTATGAGATGCATCCACAAGGAAGTAAGGCGAAAGACCTTTTCAGACTGTCGCCCTTCACAACCATGCGGATTCGTGACAAACTCGCGATATAGTTGACGCTTTCAAATAAAAGGTGTTCCGGAACTTAGTTATGCTTTCGATCTAACCGGCGGCATCACCTTCGGATATTACTTGATTGCTCATGTAATAGCCCTCAGAATTGCGATCGTCAGCAGTTCTTTTTGAAGTGCCATCTGTTGATTTCTAAGGGACTTTACCAGATCCTTTTGGGGTTTGTTAATCCTTTCTGCCAAAATTACTACGCAGCTAGCACTACAATCTCTGTCGTTTCGTGTATAACATCATATTATCGCGCAATTCACCTTTAGTTACTTCTAGAATGCGCCCGCACAAGAGGGGGATGACTCGATCAATTGTCCTGATTGGGCTTGGAATATATGTTCTTGCAGGATATTTTTCGCACATTTTGGGTAGCATTAATGGGCGGCCGTGCTAACCGGTGATTAGGGCATGGCCGCATTTCCACTCACCCTAACTGTAGTCCTCCCTTACCTTACTTCTAACATGAGAGCATGAATATGTTAATAAGCAATGTTGGTCTCTAGATATCTGAAAAGAAGCATGGGTAAACGGAAATGCTTATGGTGCTCTAGGGTACTTGAAGGTGAGCCCTTTACGGATTCGGTTGCAAGAACCTATGTACAGGGAGAAGCGGTGCACGCATGGGAAAATATACCTTTGGTTGAAGAAGAAAAGGCGGTTGCACTAGCGAACAATTTGCTATCAGTTTAATGTATCTTGGTTGTCATACTAGAACGAATGGGTACGGCTGTTTTTTTTAATCCCATATTGTAGACTATTATATCCAATCCAGCTTTGATCGTGAAGGTCTTCCTAACTTCCTTATTGAGATTATGTGTCGTGTTAATGGTCTACCCTTTGGTGATAGCCTTCATTTGATACGTGTATTAAGGAGCATTAATGAACGCAAGAATTACAGTCTATCAGCTGGATTTGATGTCTTTTCACCTCTGGATTCAAGATGTATTAATCAATCAAGTATTTAGCATCAAAAAATACATTTACTAATTAGTAGAAACATATAGACTGTCCTATCTGTGCAACGGATCTGAGTATAGTCAATATTTGTACTCTGGGTTATTGTATATAATTGAACATATTTTCAATGACCTTGCCCAAAATAGTCTTACGAAGAACATTAGCTTGTTGACCAAAATATTAGGGATTGAATGTTCATTCGCTGTTACTTTATTTGCTAGATTGGAAGACATGGTGTTTGACTCAACTCGGCTATCCAGATAGCTCAACTCGGCTATCCAGATAGCTCAATCGGCTCTATGATCTTCGGATTTAGTGACATACATGATAGTGGAATCGTGTTAACTGGGATTTGGATAAATATTGATGTTAGATATATCTGAAAAAATATCACATTTGAGATTTGACCCAAATAGTTAAATCATAAGAAAAAGTTATGAGATGTCAAAAAAGTGGAGGCTCCGATTTCATGGAGCGGGTTAATTGCGGTTTATTCACTATTAATGGATGTTATTTCCCGCCAAAGAGCTTCGATATCGCTTGGCCTAATTGTTCGAATGGATTTTGTGATTGAGTCTGATTTGGCTGCTCTGTTGAGCTAGGCTGTGGGCTAGGAGCTGGTGCTGTTGCTGTCTGATTTGGCTGCTCTCCCTGGCCAGCTTCTCTTACCGCGGCTTCAAAAAATGTCTCATTTGCTCCGCCTTGCGCGAGCAATAACTGCGGTGTTGCAAACAGTGAGCCAAAAGCTATCGAGGTAATTGTAAGGCAGGCTATGTACATAAGACTGGAGAATTTTTGCGTACCTATTATTTTCATCAGGAAGAAGGTAATAGAATTTAAATTTAAATGTTTACAAGATAAGCTAAATTAAGACTCTTAGTATATCATGAATAGATATTAGCAATTTATCTTGTTTTTTAATTCTCTCATACACATTGGTCTACTCTAACAACAAACTTATGAATACTATCGGCAAAGCCAATTTTTGAAAAATAGTTGATTTATCAATCGGTCGTGAAGGAAAAAGTGTCAATAATAGAGATGACGGTCACCGGACAATAATCCTGAATTAGACCGACATGTTTAGGGACCCAGACATCTATCTGTCATGTATGTACTTCAAGATAATTCTACGCGATAGTCTCCTGAATTAGAATTTTGACTGTATTAACGTCAAGATCCATCTGTTCGGCAATCAGGTCTTCAGTTATACCAGAATCATACAGGTTTCTCACCATTCTTCTCTTTTCCTCGTCTACCATTTTTCTTGGTTTCTCAAGTTCTAATTCTGGCTCGACACTCTTGACATAATCCGTGATAGTGGTTACGATGGTATTCACATTTACATTTTTTTCGGTAGAAAATACCAATATAAAATCTGCTAAGATTGGTATACTGAATACTAGTACTTTATCATGAGCATACACCATATACTTGAGTTCTCCCAAATCTGTGGAAAAATTTTTCCTTATCTGAACTATGTGAGCCGTCTGCGATAGGCTTACCTCAGAATTCCTACCTGTTAGGTGTTGCACTATGCCTTCCATGGGGCCACCAGAATAGAGATGACCTGACTTTTCCAATAATCCTATGAATCTGATATTCGTGTCCAGCTTGAGAATACCCTTTAAAAGATCTGTTGTATTCAATGGAAATGCTTGTAACGAGGAGGGAAATATATTCTTTAGTTAACCAAGTTAACTGGCTGGATGCCTTCGATAACCTTAAAAGAAGCACATTTAATCTAAGTCTATGAAAATTGTAGCCGTTCTTTATTCAGGAGGAGAGATAGCTAAGAGGACCCCAACACTACTAGGTTCTGCAGAAAATGCCCTGGGACTAAGGGAATTTCTTGCAGGAAAAGGGCACGAACTTATCGTATTAACCGATAAAGAGACAGAATTGGACAAACATCTCCCTTCAACTGATATTATTATAACTACCCCTTTTTGGCCAGCCTATCTGACAAAGGAAAGAATTTCGCACGCCCCCAACCTAAAGCTGATCCTGACTGCCGGTATAGGTTCAGATCATATAGATCTTGGTGCAGCAGCCGCAAGTAAAATAACTGTAGCAGAGATTACAGGTAGTAACGTGGTAAGTGTGGCCGAACAGGTTGTCATGCATATTTTGGCCTTGGTACGAAATTATATCCCCGCTTATAACCAAGTTTTGGAAGGAAGATGGGATATAGCAGAGATCGCAGCTAGAGCGCATGATTTAGAAGATAAGACTGTGGGGATTATTGGGATGGGTAGGATTGGACAAAGAGTTTGCGAACGACTGAAAGCATTTAACGTAAAAATGCTTTATTATGATCAATTTCCGTTACGCACCGTCGAGGAACAAGTGCTTGGTGCTAGATTCACTTCTAGGGAACAGCTTGTAGAACAATCTGATGTAATTACGATCAATACCCCATTAACTCCTGAGACTGACGGTATGTTTGATCGTAATCTTATTTTCCGAATGAAAAAAGGTGCATACCTAGTAAACACAGCTAGAGGGAAGATTGTCGATACCGCAGCACTTGTTGAAGCTTTGGAAGTGGGTCATTTGGCTGGATATGCCGGTGACGTTTGGTACCCACAGCCAGCTCCAAAGGACCATCCATGGCGACATATGCCTAATCATGCAATGGTACCTCATTATTCCGGAACGACATTGGAAGCCCAAGCGAGATATTCAAATGGAATAAAAGATTGCCTCTCACGTTTTCTCGAAAATCGCCCTCTTGAGCAGCAATACCTTATTGTAGACGGTGGTAAGGTGGTGAGTGCTAGTTACAGCTATGCTTTCAAAACCTAAGTTTTGTATAGTATCTTGGGAAGAATAATTTTACTGTTTGAAATAGAGATGCTGAAAGCATGCCGAAGGTCAGAGACTAACAGGCAGATCTAGGACACTTGTTTGAGTGAGGTTAGGAAGATACTAATGGTGATTATGCATCTATCATTTCTTGGAAATACCCCACCACACAAACATAATGAGCATTAGGCCCCCAATGAGCTTGCCTTGATGGCCCTTGCTAAATTGCAAATTCTAATTTGCGTGTTATCTACGTGAGTACAATCTGGAGAAAAATTATGAGACTTCGTGGACGGCAAGAGTTAGATCTATAATCTCAGAAGAATTTACTTATACTCAATATGATTAGAATTCATAACACGAAATTAAGTATTGAAAGTCTTGCGAGTAATATCTGTAATACAGAAATAAACGTTAATTTAAAGACAATAATCAATATGAAAGACGAAAACTTCCCTCTGTCTAATTTATATATCTCTAATGTGGTAACGTTAATTTCTGTATTTGGCATTCTACTGTTTTTGATCCAGTTAGCTGTCGAGAATTCTGCCTCGATTTTTGCACAGGAATCCAACGAAACGATGTCCTTATATAGAAATCCGGGAGTCAATTTCGAAATGAACTATCCGTCTTCGTGGGAAAACAGGGAGTATCCAGCTGCTGAGAATAGTTCCATCATTGAGTTTCTCGGTCCTTCTACAGGGGTTGAGCCTCGTAACCCATCTGTAAATGTATTCATATTTCCGTCAGGAAATCAATCAGTAGAACAAGCAGTGAACGAGGTTGTAGATGAACTAGAAGGTATCGAAGTAAACTCCACAACAGTGAGACTAAGCGAGTTAAATGTGACTGCACGGGTATTGGAGTACATGGTTAGTACAGCACATCAAGAATTTCATAAATTGCAACTGTGGATAGAAAGACCTCAAAGAACTTACGTAATAACATATACCAATTTGCCTGATAAATTTTCAGCTAATCTTCCACAATTCATGCAAATGATCGCGACACTTAAATTAACATAGGCGTCAAGTCAAGCGTCGGTCAGGGTTTCGATTATTCATCAGGTTTGCAGTCGGGGGTGGACAGGCGGTGTCCCTGTTATGAGGATCCCAATCATAATGGTCTAGAATGTTTTCGGATCATAATATACCCATCGACGACAAGTGTCTGTATGGTAGCAAGAAAAGTCAGACGCGTTCACTGTTGACCACTCTCTTCTTATTTTCAAGAGGAAGCTTAAATTCTGAAGCACGAGTCTGCTCTATCTTACAAGTAGTACAGGGCAGTGCGCATAAGCTAGGACTCCTTGACCAACACTACCGAGTAATAACCTTCTTAATCCCGTTTTTCCCTTTGTACCGATCACTATCAAATCAATACTCTGCATTTCAGAATACTCTATTATATCCGATACAACAGATTTCCTTTCCATTACGATTTCAGTCTCGATCCTGACATTACTAGCCAAAGCATTTTTTTTGATGCCTGTAAACCACTTATCCTCTATCTCCATCCGAGATAATTCTACCACGCCCTTCACGGGGGTCATAGGTATTTCTGGATCTACTCGATTAATTTCATAGTCATATCTTAATTCCTGTGGCAATATAGTGAGAACAACCAGTGTAGCATTATACCTCTTTGCAACTCCTATAGCATAACTTGCTGCGTGCATTGATTCCTTTGAACCATCGATCGCAACCATGATTTTATCAAATTTTATATGCATTTTGGATCGCCATGATATAGAATTTCAAAGTATTAAAGATGCACTAAGAGAAAATTAGTT
>JAATVR010000585.1 GCA_014523665.1 Nitrososphaerales archaeon TH526 | reverse complement strand
TAATATTGATAGTATTTGGTGCAATTGTAACTCCTGATGGTAGTGGTATAACTATGTGGCTTTTTGCCGGTCCCATGATCGGATTATATCTGATTGGTATACTCCTAATTAGAAGAAGAGAAAAGCGGATTCGAATAAATCCTGTTCAGTAGTTGACAGCAACTTGCACCGAAATTACGTGCTACAGAGTAAGAGTATGTTTTTGACCACCGTGGCACTTGAAAATTTAAGAATTAGATATTTATTATGAATTCTCCCGCTAGATTAGAAAATTTTAAAGTCGTTATTTCCTCTAATGTCGAGTAGTACTTCTTATCAATGGTGACATTGAAGATTACACACGGGGATTTCATGAATACCTTAGAACCGCTAGATTAAGAACCGCGTTTTCATTAGTCCATTCAACTTTGACGAGTACGAACAAGCATCATAGGCTGGTATTTGCCGAGACCAGTACACAGCTTTCTTAATTCAAAAGATCCAAATTTTTGAATTAAAAGGCAACGTGGCCTATCGCTAAATTGTAAAAGGTCTTGTATTATCTGATAACGCGTACGGAACACACTAAAACAAGCCTAATCGAGAAGGTTGATCTGGTTTCTAGCTTCTCTATTGACTATTCATTACCTGAAAAATTATCATATTGGGATCCATGATTCGACGACTAAAGAGAAGTTCGACTTCTATTGCCAACACAGCTTACAGCCTTAAGATGCAAGCCGACATCTTCATTAGATCGTAGGTTTAGTACACCCACGCTGATAGTCTATCGATGCAAAATTTCTAATGACTAAATCGCAACAATAATACCCCAACTGGCAGATAGTAACGCGCGTGTGCCAGGTATGTTCTAGTAAAAATAACTTACCATGACGACCTTTTTGATACTTCCAGAGTTATGACACCGCGGATATTATACCCATACTCAAACCAGTTGAACATGTAGGGCTAGGCTGCTGAAATATAACAAATGACGCGGCGACAGTAGGTACAAAATTATTTATTGGATTCAGCATCTGCAACTGCATTACATTTTCCTCAAGATTAACTCCAGATGAAATCAAGGGAAGTTGAGAATCTTGCAGTAGTGTGATCTGTGGACCAATACCAACAATGCAGATAAGGCCATTACCCTCGCCCTGCAACGCAACAGGAAATGATAGCCAGCCATTAGTCCCAGGAACAAAATTAGGATTGACTAGCACATTTATTATGCCAAAATTGCTACTTTGAGGGTCTACCCAAACATAGCCAAAAACTGGATACTGCGATAAATAACCTATCCCATTCCAGGAAGACGGAATTGTTCCGGCTGCTTGTAAACCGAGGAACAGAATATTACTAGTCGATTCCATAGCAGACATCTTTTCTAGCTGTACATATAACGGGAGCACAAATTGGGCCTGAGCATATATTGCCGGAGTAAAACACAGTAACGATGCCATTAAAAGGGTTATGTAAAAAGTTGTTAAATTTTTCATTCGTTATTAATTATCTGCTCTTAGCTTATTGATAAATTTAGCTGCTCTCATTTCCATAACGCCGCTATTTTGTCCTGTCATCTCCACGACCCACCGAGATCAACTCATCGCGTTTGAAGCATAGTCATGTCTTCAAAATAACTTCAAATATAAGACTGCTGATTGCTACTTGATAAAGTGGGAGTTCGCTTCCGTTAATAATTTTGTGATCTAAATTTAAAACATTCCTACCTAACAACATGATTTTGAGATGGATGTCCTTAGTTTTGAATTCACTTCGAGATGGAAATGCCGTACATTTGTTTATCAAATGCCTTCTCCTCACTAAGAGAATTATGTATGCAATCCAGGTTGTATCATGACTATTTGAAATCTTTATGATATAACTGACTTGGAATTGGAGCAGATCTTCTCATTCTAATTGTTACAAGATAGTTGATTTAAGCTATCACGTTTTCCATATGAGCAATTACCTTAGCTTAGGTACGTTCACGCTTAGAAGAAAAGCCGAGTTTAGAGACAAAAGTGAAACTAAAGAGTATATCCATTAGTAAAAACTCTTAATTCATTCGAACCCCGCTGTGGGCCATACCCTCATCCTTGACAAAGTGATATATCATTTTAGAAATATTTCCTAAACCTAGATTCATGTATAAAACTGAGGGATAGAAAGTTTGAGTACTAAGGTCACATGATTAGTCCTGTGGATGTCCTCTTCCGTAGATGAACTTACATATGTTTGAGGACAACTTTCACAATATTAACCATTTCGGCTGAAGTTATCGGATCCTGATGATTTTAGGAAAAAATTATCAAGAATGATCACAGCATGAAAATAATCTAGCGAGTGTCATCCAAAACTTAATTGAATCACACACTCACATAGACTCGCGGTAACAAATTTGTGTTTTCCTACATCGATTCGGCTCTGAAATCAATTGTGGTTTATGATTACATACTCCTACCTGTAATCCTTTTTACTATATCGTTAGTGCTGGTAATATTTTCCAATTACTTTTGTCCTTTTGACTGTATTCAAATATCCAAAGGACAGACCCTTCAGATGACCGAACCAGTACAAACAGTTAGTCCAACACAACAACCATCTGGGAATATTTCGTTAGGGTCTTCATTATCTTTTTCTGAATACAATAATTCTAGATACGGGTTTAAAGTTCAGTACCCCTCAAATTGGCAGCTGGTCTCAATTACTAATAGTTCAGTATTACCGTCTATCACAAATAATACTACTGAAATAATAGCACGGTTCAAATCTCCTTTTGACCCTCAGGAGAGAACGGAGGATGTTGTTACTATTAGTGTAGAAAATTTGAGCGCCACATCATCTCAGCGAGGAATTCGAAATCTTTCAGTATATGATTACGCAGCTCCCCTCATACAGCAACTTTCTCCGATGAGTAAGGCACCGAATGAACCAAATCAAGCTATTT
>JAATVR010000056.1 GCA_014523665.1 Nitrososphaerales archaeon TH526 | reverse complement strand
TAGTAAATGAAGCTGGAAAGGTTCAACCACAGTATGCACAAGCGATCTCCAATCTGCAGCAAGAATACATAGAAGCGGTTAAGAACGCCATTCAGACAATGACTTCAGTTGAGAAGCAATTTGCAAACAGCAGCAACAGCGGCAATTTCAATAACATCGCCGTCTCAGACACAGCAGCACCATATGTTCAAGGGTTTGTAAAACAATCAAATGACTTTACAAACAACATCATTAGAATTGCAGACATCAACAATCAGCTAACAATCAATGCATTAAATGCATTAAGAGAAAATGTGAAAAACGCAAGTAGGACAATCGAAGCTACTTCTGAATTTAACTCTAACATAGCACGAGCATGGGCAACATCCTATTCAGCAGTACAGCAACAATTTGCTACTAGGGGACAGTAAATAAGAATACGCACACACACACACACACACACACACACACACATTTTTCCGATGGTGGCTGGCTGGCTGGCTCTCTCAAGTTAAGGGGATAGAAATAAACCGGCGAGAGTCCGCTTCCAATGGATATGTTAGCCATTCAAGGGATGATTACAGCCACCGTAGCAGTCATGTACGCATTGTACCTATTCTTTCAAGGACTAAGTTTTAGAGGTAATGCAAGAGCACTGAATATATTTATCGGAAAAAGAAGCCATGCTATGGTATGGAATTGGGTACAACCATTTTGTAATTCTATACATGATTGGATGATTTTTTTCGGCCTTTAGCTTGATCTACACACACGTAACATAACAGAGCCAACTAAGCAGTCGATTTCTCCATGCTGCCAGATAATAGATTCAGTAGTCTAATCATCGAGGTTACCTGACAATCGTAAATTACGCAAGCGGCAATGGGCTAAGAATTTGAGAGCCCAAATCCATTCAATTGAAACCTCAGAGAACAATTGTACTCTCATATCTATGATGGAAACACAAATTTTTTAATTTCTTGAATACGTAGTAGTAAGTAGTATGCACTGACATTCAACAACAATCCAAAAATGAGTGGTTGTGATCCCCAAACCTATTTTCCAGTTCATTGTTATCACTCAGGAAACATTCCTATCGCCTAAAACGCGAATTCTGCTAATCTAGGCAAAGAGGAGAAACAGAAAAAAGCTAAAATGAAGAAATGGTTAACTCTGCCGTTAATACCGATGAAAATGAAAAAAGATGATGAGGGAACTATGAATCTAAGCTGAATGCTCACCAAATGTATCTACTATGCCTGGTTTAGACCCAAAAGATATTGCTGAATATTCTGTTAAAGAATCTTCATGATGTAATTATATCAAGTTCTAATTGGATGATCTTAGGTATAAATTCATTGGAGGTTTAACGAAAGTAGCAGTGGAAAACCGGGTAGAGATTATTCATCCAATGAGGAATATTAATGAATAATAATAAAACTTACCAAACGCAAAGTTCAGTGAGAGAGGGGTCACTGGAAACTAGGTAAAGATAGGCTAGACTTGGGCTATCCAGATAGGTAAGACTAGGCGCAGTATTTAAAGGCCTGTTACCGTTCTTAATGCTTATAGCAATGCCGTGCTGATACCGATTCAGTTGGATGGATATAATGGCCGATGTCATTTCATCCATAGATAGGATGTAGCATGCAGTTTGGGATACCAGGACATGACAGGATCTTGGTAGTGGCGCTTCAGTTCGATTATGATTATTTCTACCAACAATATTTGCTTAACCCCTCTCTTGAAACCTTGTGACCTAGTAGCTGCTTATAATTCCTAGAGATCACCCTTCTAAAGTATCCTGTAAGGAGTCGATGGGATCACGAGTATGAATGAACTTGCTATATGCTACGGATATATGCTACGGTAATAGAAATTGGAAAGCTTCCATCCACGTCGCGATCTTTGTTTTTCTGATATCTGCACTGTTGACTAGAGTGACTCCTTATCAATGATGGACATTTACCAATACAAAAATTAGATCCTCGAGTATCTAATCTTTTATTGTACTTCCGCGTTAAATATGTCATGGATATGAGTGAAAGCTGCGTAACATGTGGCAAGAAATCACAGGATTATGACATAGAATGTCCATGCTGTGGAAATTATTATTGTTCTGATCAATGCAGCCGTCTGGGGCATAGCAAACAGTTTGTGCATCATCAGTGGGCAGAATATAAGCATATTCATGGAGCAATTATGAGCTTCGATCCAAAAATAAGAGTCGTTACCATTTGTGATCTAAACGGCGAAATGATGTACTCAGGACATCGTGAAGGAGTAAAAAACCTGCTCACATCTAAAGAAAGTAAAGAATCATTAGAATTAGCGGTCAAAGGATGGAAAACTCGAGGAGAACTCGCACCAAAGATCGGGAAGGGTAAATACGTATTAGCAGAATATGAAAAAGTAAAACGCCTTACTCTTCCACTGGGTAACGACCATCTTTTATACATAACCACAGAAGTAGATTGTGATCATCCAGCTCTAATTGCGGAAATTAAGAAGCTGCGACTATAATTATTCACATAACTCAAAGCTTTCCAGCCTCTAAAAAACGGATAGGATTTTTTTATTGTTTTGCAAAAATCAAAGCCCTGTCAAGTTCAGCAAATGCTTACAAATAACTTCTGTTCTGCTTGGAATTTGCAGGATAATAGATTGAGTTTCGGAGCTTGTTTGGAAGGTATCTCATGTTTCTATTTATAGGTATCAGTATGCCTACTTTGTCGAGTGCCATACCTTCTCTAAAGAACTTTGACTCCCCCATTTCAGTAATTAATGTTCCTCCGACTGGGAATATCCAAGTCGGATACAATATTCTTGAACAATAAAGCATGTTTTAAATTACTGATAAATATCGACAAAAAGATATGAAGTAGTTTTTCTCAGTTAGGTCGCTTTACACTCCTTTCAGTCATTTCTCGTATCCAATACTTTCACTTGTTTCCTTCTTCCGGATATTCCTGCTATTACAATTTGTATTCCAGCTAGAAGAAGCGCAATTCCTATGAGAAAACCTATAGTGGCTGCACCAAATGCAGGAGAGACTAATATTAGTCCAGACAATGCAACTTCCACTCCGCCTACACTGATACTAAGAGCTTTGGTCCATCCTTGACTTTCTTTGTCTCCTATACCATGTACAATCCTTGAGATTCCATCAAATAGTAACGCGACTGCCAATACTAGCGTTAATAATACTGTAGTTCCTACAGGGAACGCCATAGCTGCTGCTGCTATCAGTATAACTAATATTCCTAGTCCAACAGTAACAAGTCGAGACCTGTTCTTTCTTTGAACAAACAAACCAGTAATAACTCTTTCAATCCCTACTATCAATAGTAGAATTGAAGCTGTAAATACCACCAACACGGTTGTTAAACCTGGATTTCCCAGAATTGCTACCGATAGTATAACTGCGATAGCCCCCAGACCAATTTGTGCCATCCGCAACCATCCCGGCGATTTCACTGTATCCTTATCAACAGAAGAATCTATTGTTTTCATTTAATCGTTACCAGTTAAGATGTAACATAGTAGCCATATAAATGCTACATCCATTATATACTATCCACTTATGGCACTAACATGTAATATGTACAAGAATTAACAGTAATAATAAAGATAACCGGTATTAATTTATGGTTATCAACGACAAATACAGTGATTGTCGTCAAAGCTAACCGATTTGGGAGAAGAGCAAGCATATATCCTTCTATCCGCTAATAACTGCTTAGTGCATCTACTGGTCATCGTATACGCATGGCTGTAGAAAGTGAATATCTCAAGAATCAATTGAATATGATGATTGTTTTAAGCCGTTGCCTTTGTCATAAGCTTTCGGTCGATAAAGACAACAACAAACACAATCCCCATCAGAAGTACTTCTAAAGCAGATTATTCAATATTTCCAGATGCCTTTCCTGCGGTTAGGGTTTTTTAGTTTCAAAGTCATGCAAATTATTTGAATCAAGTATTGCATTATTACAACTGTAGCCTGTCTGACTTTACATAGACTATATACCAAAAAAGATGAATTTCACAGTACTTTTCATTTCAGAATTTCAGAATCTGGATAAAACTTGCAAGGTGTAAATTGTAAGTTAAAGCTGATGTTCATGACAAATTGGATCCCTGGCAGAAACTCACCCCCTTAGTGTGGCAATCACATAATCATACCAAGCAACTCGGTATGAACTGTATGATGGCGAACTAATCACATCATGTATCGCACACAGACTCCACGTATGTTTGACTTTTGCAAAATTAAGGCAGTTTTTCAACATACTTGTCAATCTGTTGTGACTTCGTAAGCAACAGGCAAGATTCCATTAACTGCCAGCTTTACTGATGCAAAGATCTCTTTTGACAGCACTTTACTTACTGCCTGCTGAATTCTCAGGAAAACATCAGGCCTTAAATGAACATATCTCTGAGCTAGCACACCCTAATATGAGTATCCCCTACAGCAGTATTATCGCCTTGAT
>JAATVR010000584.1 GCA_014523665.1 Nitrososphaerales archaeon TH526 | reverse complement strand
TTGCAGCATAGAATGTTCTCAATCTAGAGAAAATCCGAAGATCTAGATTCAATTCCGCTGCCATTTCCAAGGTCAATGCTATCGTACGATATTCTTCTAGCTGTTTTGAAACCTGACTCTGCTCTAAAAGTATCCTCCTAGGTTCGTCCAAGAGTTCCACACTTCTTCCCTCCAAATCAACTATGAAACCTTGAATATCTTCAATTTCGTATGATGTCCGCAGCTTTGGAGCACCTTTAAACATCGTATCCATTACGCCCGTCTCAAGAGGCACTCCCAATGCCTTCACAACATCGTCAATTTCTTGGAAGAGCCTCTGGGCCTTCAATAGAAGGTCATCGTAATAGGGATTGATATACTCAGATGCGTGTTGTAATGGATGAAACCATTCAAGTTGAGCAAGTCTGCTTACAACTTGTTGTGTCTCAGTCCGAGGTAGGACAAGCGTCGTTTTTAGTAGTTTAGCGGTTCCCATTTAGTCCCAGTCCATCCGTTATCCTCTCAGTTGGGAGGCTTGCTCAGGAATCTCCCGGATTAGGTCACGCTTGACCGAGTATGATGAACATCATGACGATACCGTAAATTGCGATTGATTCTACCATGCCTACAATGATGAAAACCCTGGACTGCATTTTCGGATTATCACTAATTGCTGCTAGGCCGGCAGCCCCTACGTAACCGAGTCCAATGCCCGCTCCAAGAGCGGCCAAACCAAACGCCATTCCTGCACCGATCAATTTGAACGAGCTTGAATCACCTGCAGATGCCTCTTCCTGAGCATTTGCTGTAGACCCCATGGAACTTACAGTCATGAAAGTTATTGTGGTCAAAGCCACGATAACCGGGATAAAAATATGTCCTCCCTTTCCTTTCTTCATAACGGTTCGAGATGGGAAGCCCTATTTAATGATATCTCAGCAAAAAAACAATTCAATATATCAAAAAGCATTACTATGCTTTGTTACTAAGCAAGAAATCACAATAGACGAACTAGGTCCTGGAGAGTGCTCTGCGTTTACATTCACCAAGCAGCTCTTTTGTTTGCTGTACCATGTTTTCATATTCCTTCTTGAGAACATCTTTTGATTCCTCATAAAAGCTAGTTATGATATTCTCGCTCATGCCTCAATCAGTTCCCAGAACGATCCCGATGGTATTAAAGCTTTTTCCTTTCGATTACTGCTTTAACTTTCTTGAGTCTTACGAATTCTTCTCTTTCTCGTTCCTCGAGGGTAGCCCGAATAAATGCTATCGCATTTTCATACTGTGGAATTATGACGTACTCCAACGCGTTAATCAACTTCTGGGTTCTCTCGAGTTCCTTGGCCAGACTAAATATCGCATTTTCGTATTCTGCTGCTTTGCAAATTTGTGGGAGTATATTCTTTATTAGTTTCGCGCCTTTATCTACCGAAGCATTAGTTTCCACAAAACCATATGACAATTCTTGTCCCCCCTGTTTGCCGCTAACCTGAAGAGTAGGGATCCTTACGTCCACAACTCTACGTACATTTACGTCAACCTCCATGATACTTGGAGTAGAATCAGATATCGATTCAAGTGTTGTTGTTCCAAGAGACATATATGAATCGTATACGGAGGAATAGATCTCTGCCAATGGTGACCAGATATCACCTCTAGCCTTGTTAGCTTCCTCGATCATTTCATCTATCTTCTTTAAGAGAACCTCACGTTTATCATCTAGAATCTTGTGAACCATCTTTCCTACCTGCATGGAACGACGGATCTTAATTAGTTCAATCTTTGTGGCTGTAACCCTTCCCCCAAATGACATGACTAAAAGATCATTTTGTCTCCTTGTAGTATTGTCTCACATGTTTCTCTTTTATCTTCGTTAGCTCTCCCTCAGGTAAGGTTGAGAGTACGTCCCATGTTCTTGAAAGTGTTTCTTCTAATCCCCTATTCTCATCTTGTCCTTGCTTCAGAAAATAGCTTTCGAACATATCGCCTGCATCTAAATACTTGAGGTCTACCCCAGTCAGTCCTGATCTGCCTACAATTTCAGCCAGAGCTCTTACTTCCTGAGCTCGAGAATAAGCATCGTATAGCTGGTTACCTACTTCCATGTGATCCGACCTTGTTTTTCCCTCTCCAACACCATCTTTCATAAGTCTCGAAAGGGACATGAGGACGTTCACAGGTGGATAAACACCTTTTCGGAAGAGGTCTCTTCCTAATACTATCTGACCTTCAGTAATGTAGCCTGTGAGATCCGGAATAGGGTGAGTTATATCGTCAGCAGGCATAGATAGTATTGGCACTTGAGTTACACTGCCATTTTTACCTCTAATACGTCCGGCTCGTTCGTAGTTGTTTGCCAGATCGGTATACAGATAACCTGGATAACCTTTCCGTCCAGGGACTTCCTCTCTTGCTGCGCTAATCTCACGTAATGCCTCTGCGTAATTTGTCATGTCTGTCAGAATCGCTAGCACATGCATGCCCAAATCAAATGCAAGATATTCGGCTACTGTAAGTGCTACTCTAGGAGTTATAATTCGCTCGATTGCAGGATCATCTGCAAGGTTAAGAAATAGTACGCTTCGCCTCAGGGCACCAGACTCTTCAAGGCTTCGTTTAAAGTACTGCGCCTCTGAATATTGAACTCCGATGGCTGCGAAGACTACGGCAAAATCTTCTTGAGTTCCAACAACTGTTGCCTGTCTAGCTATTTGGGCTGCCAGAAGGTTATGTGGCATTCCGGCGCCAGAAAATATCGGAAGTTTCTGCCCACGGACAAGAGTGAGCATTCCATCAATTACAGAGACCCCTGTTTGTATGAATGAAGTAGGATATTCCCTTCGCTCAGGGTTCATTGGCTCCCCATTTATATCAAGGAATTTCTCCGCTATAGGATCGGGGAGACCATCATTGGGTCTACCGAGTCCATCGAATACTCTTCCAAGTAGTTCAGGAGAAACTGGCATAGTCATAGTTCTACCCAAGAATTTTGCTTTCGTTCCGCTTATCGCCAGCCCCGTGGTACCTTCAAATACCTGCACTACCGCCTTACCGTGGCCGACTTCTAGTACCCTTCCAAGTCTTTTGGTTGAATCTGAAGTCTCGATTTCAACAAGCTCATCGAATGACGCTTTTGTGATGCCATCAATGATCATGAGAGGACCTTTAATTTCGGCTACTTTGGTATATTCAATGGCAGCTGATTCAGACAACCACTTTCACCTCTTCTTTACTTTGAAGTTTTTTAAACTGTTCAATCATTTCGTTTTCGAGGCCATCTAGTCGCTGTACCTCTTCGTCAGGAATCTCAAACTTTGCTTTTAGTAGAGAGCTAATAACGCGCATTGCCCTTATATCAGCCAGGGGAATTCCCTCTCTTAAGGCCTTAAGTGCCTCCTTGTAGAATCTGACCATCAGTTTGACTAGTTTCACCTGCTTTTGCGGACTGCAATAGGTATCAACCTTGTCGAAGGAATTTTGCTGCAGTATTCCTATTTTTATCATTCTTGCAACTTCCAAGATAAGCTTTTCTTCATCAGGAAGTGCTTCGGGTCCAAGAAGTCTCACGATTTCTTTCAGCGTATCTTCTCTCTGCAAAATATGATATGACTCTCCTCTCAACTCAAACCATTCACTGCTCACATTTTCCTTCCACCATTTGGCAACGTCCTCCAAGTATCCGGAATATGACTGCATCCAGTTAATCGAAGGATAGTGCCTGGAGTATGCAAGTCTAGTATCCAGAGCCCAAAATGTCTTGATAAATCTGATAGTATGCGTCGTCACAGGCTCGGTGAAATCGGCTCCTGAAGGAGAGACAGCCCCTATTAGAGTCACGGATCCGCTTCTTTCCGGCAGACCCAAAGACCTGACTCGTCCGGCACGTTCATAAAATTCTGCCAACCTTGAGGCAAGATATGAGGGATAACCTTCTTCAGCAGGCATCTCTTCAAGTCTTCCTGACATTTCTCTCAAAGCCTCAGCCCACCTACTTGTGGAATCTGCAACCAAGACAGTATCAAAACCCATGTCTCTGTAATACTCTGCGATAGTTACACCTGTGTAAATGGAAGCTTCGCGGGCAGCCACGGGCATATTACTAGTGTTTGCTACAAGAACCGTTCTTTCCATCAACGGCCTACCTGAACGTGGGTCAAGAAGGTGTGGAAATTCCACTAATACCTCGGTCATTTCATTTCCACGTTCCCCACATCCAATATAGACGACAACTTTTGAATCAGCCCATTTCGCTATCTGGTGTAGAGTTACAGTCTTGCCAGTTCCAAATCCACCAGGAATTGCGCCTGTCCCTCCCTTTGCGATGGGGAAATACGTGTCAATAATACGCTGGCCGGTGACAAGCGGTACTGTAGGATCATATCTCTCTGTATAAGGTCTTGAATGTCGAACTGGCCATTTGTGATACATTTTGAGCTCTGTGTGATAACCACCATCTTTTTCTGTCTCAGCCAAAACTTGTTCCAGGTCATAATCGCCTTCGCCAACCATGTTACTTATAACGCCTCCACGATGATTGGGAGGTACCAGAATGCTATGAGTAAGCAAAGGAGTTTCATCTACCGTGCCTAAAATGGAACCACCGGTAATATTATCACCTTTCTTTACCGTTGGAATAAACTTGTACTTTTTCTTTAGATCTATTGGTGTGGTTGCGATTCCCCTTCCAATGAAATCACCTGATTTCTTTGCCATCTCGCTTAATGGCCTTTGTATTCCATCATAGATCTGGCCAATGATCCCTGGACCGAGAGTGACTGACAGTGGTTGACCCGTTCCAACCACAGGTTCTCCGGGTTTCAAACCTGATGTCGTCTCATAAACCTGAATAAATGCTACGTCTCCGGTAAGCCTAATGACTTCACCAATTAGTTTAGATTCACCTACCTCCACGGTTTCGTACATCTTTGCAGATGACATACCGTCGGCCCTAACTGCTGGACCGCTAACCCAGACTATTTTACCTTTTGCGACCAACTTTCCTTTTCACTCCCTCTCAAGATTTGGACAATGTTTTTCCTTATTAAAGGTTTGAGCCGTTCTATTCTAGAATCAATGGAATCATCATAAGTAAGTGTTCCGTCTGATGATGTGGCACGTATTCCTCCTAAGATGTCGATATTCTTATTTGCTACAACCATCTTTGTTCCCTTTTCTTTGTTAATATTATCCACAACCTTTCGTACCAGGCTAGAATCAGTCTTGTTACATTCGATAGAAAGGTCATTCTTTCCTATCTCATTGAGACTATTCAATAAGGCTTGTTGCATCAACTTTTCATAATCCGGTTCCTTGTGTAGGGATAGCAGTCTCTTTCTTGCCATCTCAAAAACAGTCTTGACTGAATCTTCTATTAGGATGAGCTGATTGTTCCTTGCAGAGAGTCTACTTGAACCAATGATTTGCCGCTTGAGACTTTCGGCCTGCTTCTTTGCACTTTCAAGTATCGCCAGGTATTCAGAATTGAGTTTACTTTTAGAAGAATCTAGATTCCTCAGTGATTCTTGATAGGCAGAGTCTATCTTTGAAATTAATTCACTCTCCTTTTGTGATAAAACCTTGTCGATAGTCCTCTCTAGCGGTGAGGATGAACTCATTATGGTCTGAAGTTCTTTCCCATACGTGATTTTAACCTTTTGTTATTTTTTTGTTGCCAATGTTCGATTCGCTACTTAAAATGGCGAATCTAGTAAACAAAATGCTTGACCAATGAAGGGGATCAAGATATCCTACACAATTCGTGGTTAACTGACTCAGCTAGAGAAACCAGTGCTGCTTTATGACTCCCTTCCCAGTAGATTTTCCTACACCTATGACATAGATAAAAAATAGAGTATACTAGATACGATTTTGGAGGGATCAAGTTCCGTAGTTCATCATTTATCTCTCTTCTTTCTTTCTTCTCGAGTTCCAGATTGCATGTGGGACATCTCGCAGATGCGGGATCATACGGCAAGTACCTGATGTTGCATTCACCAAAGATCTTTACCATATTCTCTTTATCTGAATGATCCTGCAAAAGTACACTGCCAATTCTTTTATTCAATGATCTCTTGAACAAATCCTTATCTGATGTTAGCAGAATCCGTCGCTGGTCCCTACATTCCCTGAGTATAAGATCATCAGTAATTGAACTACTATAAGCTGTATCCATCCCGAATATCCTAAGCTTCCGAGCCAGACCTCCATGCATCGAATCGGCGAAAAAGGCTAAACTTCTATACTGCTGCGGCTTCGCCTCTACACTCTTCACATGTGAAAGTTCCTTGAACGTATTGCAACAAATCTGACCATTCGCCACATTCATCGCAATACCCTGATACATTGCCTATTGGTCGACCAATTTCCCCTCTGATCAGAGAAGCCTTCTCGGACACAACGTCTACCAGCTCGGGGGTGACGGCGATAACGTCTGATGCGGATATTATGCCAACGAGTCTTCCTTTGTAGACCACACCCAACCTCTTGATGTTTTTTTGACGCAGCTGCCGAGCTGCTTCGGTAACACTTTCTTCTCCTTCGATAGTATAAAGCTGCTTCATAATATCAGATCCTTTCATCATGCTAGGCCTGACATCCTGTACAACCGTATTCGTAACTATGTCCCAATCTGTAACAATCCCTACCGGATTTTCATTTCTCATGATCACTATGCTGCCTATTCTCTCGTCTTTCATCCTCTTGGCGATTTCGTTTACCGAATCGTCGGGATGACAAGACACAACGGTACTGTTCATGATATCCCTCACAAGAACCCTTGTAGTCATATTTGCATCCCGGTGCTTGCTTATGGAATCCCTTTCGGCCACAATAAATGAAGACCATGTTTTACTTAATTACTTTGCTAGATCCCGAGAACTGTCAACTCGCATTTTTGCAAGTTTATCAAGGTTATGGCAACCGTTTAGCGATTTTGATTGGAATGTAATTCTCCCATCGACTGGGCTAGAAGATCGCCTTTTTTTGTAATCAGTACCTTTGACTGGCCGTGAGGAATGGTCTTTACGATCTCGTCTATTGAAAGCGACTTGAGGTGGTCTAGGAGGTCCTTGAACTCTTCAGAAGCGTTAGAGCATACTCCCACCATCTCCTGCTTAAATTTTTTGGCCATATTAGTTGGATCATTTCCACCTGGCAAAAGAACGCAATATGCGATCGATTTCCTTTTCACCGCTTCCTGAGGGCCACACATCAAGGCATATCTTTTTTCCAAGATTATAACACCCAAAGCCAGCCTAATTTCGACACTCTTAACATAGTTCCTTTTTCCTTGTATGACAAAGGAACCCTTTGGCAGAAACTGGCCGGTAGGAGCACCTTTCTTTACCTGTTCTGGAATGACCCAGTAAGCGTCAGCAACTGATAATCCGTCCTTCCAGGCCCTACTAAAAGATACCGTTGCCTGAGCTGCTTCCAACAAACTTGTTTTGAATTGTTCAGCACTACTGCTTGGTATATTCTTGACGACAAAGAATGGCGATCCATGAACTTCTGCATGAAATACCAAGTCTTGATCCGTTAAGTGCTTCCGTATAATTGCGGAATTTGATGACGCATCCCTTCCTCCAATGCACAAAAGCCCCTCACTACCTATAAACCACCTATATCTTTCAAACCACTCTTTTTCTACTTGAGGTTTTACTGCAGCTTTCTTTTGGAGTAAATTAGCCTTTCGTCTTAGGTCTTCCATTTCTTCAAGTAGTCTAGATTTAGCATTTCTGATTGATTGACAACCCCTTTCCAATTCCTTTGCTCTATTAAACAACAAGGAGGAGGTTTTTGGTAGGTGTGGATCAAACGGAATGGATTCATTGACTATCTCAAGAAATTCTTTACCTGCTATGGTAACGATCTTTGAGGAATTCTTTTCTAGGACTGGAGATAAGGGCTGGTTATGGATATCCGTCGCAATATTAGGAAGGATCATGAGTTCCTGTGCCAGTTTCCTAATTGAATTAGATTTCTCAATCACCTCTCTCTCGGCTTGGCTCTGTTGGGCGTAATCATGTTCTAAAACAGCAATTTTGGCATCTAATTCGACTGTACGAGTGCTTGAACCCTCATCTTTCAACACTTCACTAAAAACTGCGTCCACAGCCTCCATCAGAGTTTCATGGGGAACATAAGCTGCTTCCTCTGAGATTGATTCTAGTCGAAATGGTATCACATTTGCTGGCCGACCGGTATTGTCTAACACCACCAATGGCGAATGCGTTGATGAATCACATACGTCAGATACAAGCTTTCTGGTCAATTCAAAGACTATTTCTATGTCTTCTCTGGTTGTATCGCTCAGTTTCCTGTGCTTCATTTTGGCCCTAGTAACTATTTCTTCGATGTATTTTTTTGAGAGCGAGATATTCCTGCCAAGCCACTTTTCAACCTCCATGCTATGATCCGTCTCCTTTTCACGCAATTCCAATAGATCATCGATTGAGAGATCAAATATGTTGATGCCCCTGGGTGGAGGTGGCTGGTAAGTCAGACCGGTTCTCAATATTCTATGTCTAACCTCAACGGAATTCAGAATCGTAATTATCACGTTATTTTCGTCGCACACGATTAAGTTTCCCTTACGAAAGAATTCTGCGACAAGGATTCTCAGACGACCATCAAAGTGTCTAAATTTGAGGTACGCTACGCGCTCTTCTCCTACTTGTTCTATGCTCTCGAATTTTGCTCGCTCTATCTCTGATTTCATACCATTAATAATTGGACTGTCTTCGAAACTACGGAAGTTCATCTTTGAAATCCATATTCCTGTCGTAGAAAGAATCAAAATAACATCAGAGAGATTAGGATGGCGCATTTTCAGGGAAACTGAATTTCTTGAAATACTTGATATAGTGCCCACGTAATATCCTTGATTTAATTTTTGATTGATATCTTCAATCAGGCAGTGCAATTCAAGACCCGATATTTCCATGATCTTCATCGTGACTCTATCAGCAACCAATTATAACACTTTTCCACGCTAACCGTAAGGAATTAAACCAGGATGCTTCAAGACTCTAATAATCGTGTTGTACCTCGTCGATAGACTAGACATGTTTGATAGAATTTATTACATGCGTGCGGTACTTGGTGTCATTGGAGGGGTTATTGCGGGCCTGGTCATAGTACCAGGTACTGACCAAGGGACAATCATAGGGATAGTAATACTCATCGGATTGTTCTTTTATTTATTATCGTACGGCCTATCTAGAAAAATTGGCCGAACTGTTCAGAAACCACAAAGGAGAAAGCTTGCAACAAACGGCATTTTTCCCTTTATTTTCCTCCTTTTGATGTTTATGATCTTTATTTACACAGGATTACATCAAGGTCTCGCACATTAAAATATGGGGGAGTTAACAAAATTCTGGCAAATTGCATTGGAAATATGATACCCCAGGGATCCCTGACGAGCTTTTCGAAAGATCCGAGCAGGTTCCCATTACAAAGGAAGAAGTCAGGGCCCTAACGATCAGTAAGTTGAGGCTGAAGGAAGGCTTTACCGCTATTGATGTTGGCTGTGGTAGCGGTAGCCTGACTGTCGAAATCTGCAATCAGATTGGAGGAGGAGTAGCTTATGCGATTGATTTTGATGAAAAGGCAGTGGAATTAACAAGGCTGAATTTGAGACGATTTGGATTTGAGGCCAAGGTCATACTCTCTGATGCGCAAGATGTGCTTCCAAGGCTTCCAGAGGTAAACTCTATTGTTGTTGGGGGAACATGGAGCAATACAAGAAAGATTATCGAAATGGGGATATCGAAATTGCAACAGAATGGACGGTTGGTAATTAATACCATATTGATAGAATCAGCTTGTGAGGCATTATCTACAATTTATGGCGCTAATCTTGAAGAGGTGGATGTGACACAGGTCATAATTTCAAAATCAAGGAAAGTGACGACAGGGACTATGATGTTGGCAAGAAATCCGGTTCTGATAATCTCGGCAACCAAACCTACGTCCTGAATTCATGACATTTAACTTAAAATATCTATCATGTGAGCCATCTGTGTTCTTTTATCTATCTGATGCCCAGGCGTTATTGCGCTTGAATGAATTAAGAAAAAGTACCGATATGCGTACCGTACCCATTAACCTGCTTCAATTCAAAGCGTAACTTAAATTACTGCAAGGCCCATTTCCGAAAAATGGGGCTTTCTTGTATTGGATGCGGGCCTGGAGATCCTGAGCTACTTACAATTAAGGCGTTGGACAGATTGAAAGCTGCAGACATCATTTTTGGTCCGACTTCGAGGGAGGGAAAACCGAGTATAGCTATTGGGATAGTTGAGAGATATATCAATAGGGAACGCCAAACTGTCAGAACATTGGTCTTTCCGATGAAAAAAGACAAAGAATCATTGGTAGGCTATTGGAAGAAAAACGCCTCCGAGATCGCCGATTCGGTCTATTCAGGGAAGAACGTGGTCTATCTCACCGTTGGGGATCCATCATTGTATAGTACATGGGCATATGTGTTTAAGGAGTTGAGAGAAACTTTTAGCGATATAGAGATCGAAATCATTCCCGGTATAACTTCCATGTTCTCTTTTGCAGCCGAGGCGAAACTGAGTCTGGCCGAAGGTGAACAGACAGTGGGCATTATTCCAGCATGCTATGACATCGAGAGAGTAAGAAATACTGCAAGTACCTGTGACACTGTAATTTTTCTAAAAGACGGAAGATATTTCGGCAAGGTGATACACATGTTGCCACACGCCGGATTTAGTAATGATTCTATGGTAACTATAGCTCAGGACGTCTCAATCGATGAACAAACAATCAGGACTTCTCAACTTCGAGAATTACAACAAGTAACCGAGACAGGAGAAAAGTATTTTTCGATAATGGTTGTGAAAAAGAAATGAGCCCGCAGAGACCAAACCAACCTCTTGTTTACTTCGCCGGTTCAGGTCCCGGGGATCCTGACCTCATTACAGTGAAAGCAAAAAATTTGCTGGCCAAGGCGGATACGATTGTTTATTCAGGCTCATTATTAAACCCAAAACTACTCCAATGTGCGAAAAAGAATGCAAATTTATTTGACGCCTCCGTAATAGACAGAGAAAAAATTTATGAAATATTGAGGGATGCTTCTTTGGCAGGTCAACTTGTTATGAGATTGCATGATGGAGATCCGAATATTTACGGTGCCACTAAGGAACAGGTCGATAAGCTACAGGCAGATGGAATAGCTTGTAAAATGATTCCTGGAGTTACTTCCCTTTTGGGAGCGGCTGCATCTTTGAATATGGAACTAACGTTACCTGGAAATACTCAGACAATAATTATTACGAGAGCAGAGCTCAGGACTCCTGTTCCTGAAAGAGAAAAGATCTCCCATCTTGCATCACACGGTTCAACCATGGCCTTCTATCTGAGTATTCACTTGATTAAGGAAATAATTAGGCAGTTGTTGGAAGGGGGAGTATATACCGCTGAGACGCCGGCTGCCGTTGTTTACAGAGCTACTTGGGAGGATGAGGTCATTATTACAGGGAATCTGGCTGATATTGCTGACAAAACTCAAAGAGCACGTATTACCAAAACTGCGTTATTTATTGTTGGTAATGTAGTCAAACCAACAAGTTACCAATTTTCGAAGGTATATGATCCAGATTTCAGCCATGGCTACAGAAGAGCATCAATTCAACCCAAGCTTGACAGCTAAATGATCGAAGCCGGCGGCGAGCTGCTGCTAAGGCTCATCCATGCTTCAAATCTCCATTCTAGAGATCTCTTTCTGTCCTACTGTAGCCCAGGCCCCCATCGCCATTGTGGTAGCTGGTTGCTTCTGATCAGAGGATTCGGGTAAATTTGTGATCTCACTTAAGATAATTTCTTTAGGTTCCCATGGAGGCCACAACATGGCTACGTATTCCCCTGTCTTGCCTGCTTCCTCTAGGCTTGCCAACTTCATCTTCTGGATGTCAAAACCTTTCTTTCCAAGGAGATCTTTAACTTTGTCAAATAAGGCCATTCTCCCATGGACTATTATATGGACAGTAACATTCTCAGGGTTTGTTGCAGTCATAATTCTAGGTGTATCATATGGGGCAATGTATAAACGTGTTTGCCAAGCAGTTCAACGAACACGTTGACGGCATTTGCCAATTCTCACATGGGTCTGCTTTTTCCAGAAGACCTTCCCGAAAGAATCAAGGCATTTTTGGCAGGTGAAAAAGACTTTCCGTATATCTCCAAAGACGAGATCGTCGGGCTGTTTTACATTTTTGGGAAGCAGAAAAGGATATCTTCTGGGATAGAAACAGCACAGATCTTGCAATTATGTGGCAAGACCGTGCGTGATTTCGACAAGGCGATCGCCCAGTATAAGACTAACGCACTTTCTACAGATTCCGATTTTACAAGAAGCAAATACTTGAGACGGCAGCTACAAATCACAGTAGAAATGAAGGAAAGGTCTACGTCAGAAAAATTGTATAAGGACCCAATTATTATTACTGACTCGATCATACAACACATTTCATTTCACAATGAGAAATACTTCTTTCAAGTTTATGGGCCATTAAAAGAGCAAGAAGTTGTAAGAGATCTGCACATGTCCTTGCTGGGCCGGGTTGTGATGGTGGGCTTTAATCGAGAAAGTGAAAAAAGTGTCCCTTTTGCTCATCCACTAATTCCATTATTCACTCGTTTGCGCAAGTGAGTGAATGGTTGAATTAGGGCAGATAAGTAAGCCAAGTGTGACAATGTGTGATGATTCAGGCTCCAATATTGTTATACTACGAGGGCTCATTCAGGAGTTACAAGCCTAGAAACTATTAGATCATGGGATACCTTTTGCTCAACACCAGAAATAATTGCTGAAAGATTCCTTATTTCTATCATTATGAGCTTTAATGCTGCGAGCATGATGGCAACGCTGAAAACTGATCGAAATGCGCTAAATACCCGTTTCAACCCAATCCCTTCAAATCCTGCCTCTAATTGCATAATGATATCAATATCGTCGGTTACATTCTGAGGAATGATTTCTCTATAGACAGTATCTCCTAACTCTGAAGCCGCTTCGGATATTTTTTCGGCGTTCATTAGCTTTTGTAGTGTCTCTCTCGTGACCTTTGGAGTCGTAGTTACAATTAGATCATTTATGTCTTGAGAGCTTAAATTCCAATACTTGCCTCTAAGTACTGCTAGAACGTTATACGAATCTATATCAACTGAGACTACCCGCTTTATGTCTGGATCTTGTGACTCTGATTTCATGGCTTTATCTAGCGTCTTGTAGAAGACATGGTCCAAATAGATATCAAATACCCTCAGGTCTCCTTTCTCCTTATAAGCTGCAGCCGCTTTGGATGCCTGTTCAAAGAATTCACTTCCAGACAGGACTGAGACTGCCTCGTCGAAGTCTTGAGCAACTAGTGCTTTTACTATCAAATCTCTCCTGCCTACCAACTCTTCTGCCCGGAGGTTAATTTTCGGTAAGAGCTCCTCGTATGACTTGCCCAAGGCCTTTCCTTTTAATATCAATTTAAGATTCCAAGTGATATACTTTGTAAAGTATGCGTACAGTATCCCCGAGCCCCCTGAGACATTTACTAATTTAGCGTGGACATTGACGAGGTACTCGCGAAGTGCGCTCTCCGCTTTCTCTGCAGTATAGGGCTTTGGGAGTTTAGCTAGTGCATCAAGGTATACGGTGTTCTTCATTCGCGTAACGAGTTCATCTATATCCCTAGATTCAGCAAGTGTATGAAGCTCATTCTTAGATAACATACGTCCTCTCAATCCGTGGGATAACACTGTGCCAAAGATCTTGCTCGGCATACTTACAGTAGTACTCATTTTAGCTCGAGAGTCTCCGTAAATATTGGTACCGTGACCTTCATTTTAACATTTAGCAAACTCCCCTCCATCAGTGGAAAGAGTGGTGACTGCTACAGTCTCCGCAGTTTCAACAGCGATGAACTTGCTTGAACCTTACTGCTCTCATTCTTGGAATAGCCTTTCCAATTGTGAACAAATCCTAACTGAGAATGCAAGAATCGCAAAATGGGCCCCAAATCCTATGAGTGAGGCAATCAGGATATCCTCCGTGCTGTGGTGAATTCCAACAAAAATTGCTAGTGGGGGTAGAACAAGGACCAGGGCCATTGCAGTGCTCAGCCAGAGCGATTTTATTAAATCGTCGGGGGAGATTTCTTTACTACTCTTATAGGAAAAAACAATCCTCGAGGGCGGGGAATGCATATAATTCTTATCATAATTTCTCACCAACCTATGAAATATAAACATTGACTTTAGAACTTTTTCAGGTTTCCGCCTTAGTTTATCTAAGAACAATATACGGAAGATGATGCATAAGGATAATTTAACCGTAAAAATCCTTTTTCAATCAAAGAACAATGACGATATGGGTCGTTTCTGTATGAAATAAGAAATAAGAGTAAGTAATCGTCTCATTTAGCAGGGCCTCTGTCTAGTATGCCATGATATTGATTTGGTTGTATTAAAATGGGTTTGGCTCTACCCTCTAGATAATAATGATAGCATGGATTTGATGCTGTGAATTAATAAAATTGTCCCCGCAAGCTCTTTCCAAAAACCATTGAATATTCGTAAATAATACCTTGCCATCTGAAGAAATAGTGGGCTAGAAATTGGCATGGGATATACGCTCCCAGGTGATTCATGGATATGAACAAATACATGTCTCCCCTGAGGTAAGAATAGAGGGGAGTTCTTGGATCATGAGAAGAGGAGGGAATGACGAATCTGGTTCCTTAAGCAAGACAAGATTGTTCGGAGTAAGCAGCCTAATTGCGCTAATTATTGCAGTCCCAGCATTACTTGTGACTTTTTTAATGTATTATTACGTTAAAGCAGACCTCCTAATCACAGTGTCACTTGGTCTTTTGACTCTTTTCATTGGAATGGGAGTAGGTTACCGGGTCTCAAAGAAATTCGTTACGTCAGATTAGACTGCGTGAAATAATTCTTTTGCATGGTAGTTTCAAAATTGGAATAAATGAGTGATTTAGAGTCGGTAGACACTTGGAGATCACTAGGCATGGAGATGAGATCTAATTTTGAATCCAAAAGGGTCAATTTGCAGTGTTTATTGTGATCGTCCCAATCTACTTAGACATAAACGCTTAAAAAGCCAGGAATTGTTATTATTCACAATATGACATTACCAAAAGGATTTGGTGAGCAACCCAAGAGTGGAGCGAAAAGGACCTATGAGCAATGGTGGGCCACTGTCCCAGACGATTTGAAGACA
>JAATVR010000583.1 GCA_014523665.1 Nitrososphaerales archaeon TH526 | reverse complement strand
GACAAATTGAAATTGGCTCAGAAAATATACCAAAGGGATACTAACAAGAATCCAGTATTTTGCTCGTCCAATTCTTTTAGAGTAACTATGAAGTAATAGCACTGTCGCAATCCAGGTTAAGATGAAAGAAATAATGGATGTTACGACATATCCCCCATAGAAAATATTGTATCCACCATGTACGTAATTGGCCACAGGAGTTAAGGAAGGGAATACTAGCGGCCCTGTCACTATATGTTTGAACTGATTGGTCAAATAAATAAGTGTAAACAGTGCGTTTATACAAATCATCATCATGGCTAGAGAATAAGCTAATACTACAGTATTATGCTTAGACTTAAACCATGATAAGAACCGATACGAAAGAAATCCTAATAACCCTATACACAGAACATAATTTATCCAAATGACTACTTCCAAGAAGAAAGTATAGTAACTTGAAGTAAATACTATTTGCACAATCAAAGCAGCAAGGATTGCTATCAAGACATATTGGGTTGTTACCACTAATTGGTTTAGTCTTCTAAACCGCGCACTCATGTGTTGAGCACTTTGATTTCTGGCTCTAACGAATGACAAAATAAAATATTGACCCACAGAAAAAGTTATAGCCATAGCGGTAAAGAGAGGAATGCTCGAAGTAGAAGAAGCGAGTCCGCCTGTAAAAGCAGAAACTTTCACAATCGATGTATCTACTATTGTAAGAATTATTATGAAAGAGATTAAAATGAAAATAACCTTAGAGCCAAGCATTTCAATTTTTCCTTGCGCTTTAGCCACTTCTGTACAAATACATATTGTAACTCACATCTTTTTAAGTGATACATGTGAATTCGAAGTGCTGAATCTCATATTAGATAACTGGAACCATTATTGTTAATCCTTTTATAAAACCTAGCAGTTTAATCGTTCAGTTTGATCAAGGTAGGACGTCATATGTTCCACGGACATGCATTTATGTTCCTGTTTACAACGGTATTGCTATCACTTCTAGCGTCTTTCTCATCAGTAACCTTGGTAATGGGTGATAACCTTAATCCAGGTATATATTCAATAGACTCCTCACCTGAGGGTGTCAAATATCAAGAGTGGACTGCAAGGTTTTGGCAGTGGTTGGTTTCATTAACTGCCGATCAACATCCACGAGAGAATTATACTCCTGAGAAATGTGCAAACGGTCAAAAGGAGCAGGTATGGTTTCTTGATGCGCCTCTCAGTGGGAAGCAAGATAGGACATGTACTATACCTGCTGGAATGCCTATACTGGCTGCTACACTGAATGGACAATGTGATACCAGTGATTCGTCACTACATACTGATGAAGACATTCGTATATGTGCTACTGAAGGTAATGACTATGGAGTAATCAGTGGAACTCTCGACGGAGTACCACTCAAGAATTTAGATAAATATAGAACAGACTCCGGATTCTATAATATAACATACGTAGCCGATAATATCAAAGAGTATTATAAAACTGCTGAATCCGCCAAAGCTGCATCAGCACAACACCACGCTCAAAAAGTTAGATATTCAAACTAGTAGTCCAGACTGAATGACATCAATATGCAAGGATATAACACGTTACTCTAAAGGAAAGTTTGAATTCAGGACAGACTTATTTGATCCTCATGATAGACAGACCGATGAATAGCCTTAGTTTCAGATTCATGTCTTTCTTCTTTCTGTTTCGTGATTACTTCTCTCCTCCAACCAAAACTCTTGAACGAGTAGGAATTCAAGCAGGAGCGAATGTCCTTGATTTCGGAGCTGGATCAGGGAGTTATTCTATTCCAGCTGCACAGCTTGTAGGACCTACCGGAAAAGTTTATGCAGCAGACATTCATCCCTTAGCCATAGAGGAAATTAAGAAAAAAGTAGAGATTAAAAGGATCAAGAATTTACATACAATATTTACTGATTGCGAAACAAATTTACCATACTCTTCAATAGACGTTGTTCTACTGTTCTATACTCTTCACGACTTTAAGAATCCTGATCCTATTATAAGAGAGTTCGATAGAATACTCAAACCAAAGGGCATTCTAGCAGTAATAGATCATAAATTTAATAAGACTAAAGTAGTTTCTACTATTAGTCATGCCACGAGTGCCTTCGAACTTAGAGATACAGGAGAAAAGAGTGACAAGAGCAAGGAGACATTGCTAATTTTTTCAAAGCAAGATTCTTAGTTGTGAAACCATTCGACAGAAATTCAATCCATGCAGATTCCTGATACTGCAACTACTCAAACTGCAATCACGCTACTGATCCATACATGTACGGATGAGTTCAAAAATACTATAACACCGAGGGGAAAGGGAAGGAGGGTTGTCCTTGATGTTCTGGCACTGAATCTTTAAATCAGTAGGGAGTTAGCAGAGCTTTCAGTAATGATGATAGATTACAATATGACGACAAGAAGAGTAATCGCAGTTAGCCTGTTTAGCGTGTCGTCACGGCCACAGGGTCTACCTTCTTCTGTTCAAGACGTCCAGAAAAGAGCAAAGCTGGTTGATGACATTGACAAGACCATAGCTAAGCATTTCTTGTCGTTCAACCTGTCACCTAATTACAAAGAACAAATCTGCTCCCTTCCTCAATCCTTGTTTGATACCTTGATGATGAAGGACGTGGCTAGGATAGTGAAGGAACAAATCGATGATGTTGATAATACTAATGCGAGAATTGGAGTAGCCTTATCATTGTGGTCTGGATGTATGTCGGCAGCGAAAGAGATTGCTTCAGGGACTCGTGCTGGGGCAAATACACCGCAAACAAGAGCTTACAGCTTTACAAAGTAGATAATCATAGTGGCCAAAGTAGATAACCATAGTAGTGGCTTCCATTAAATCCTTCCACGTATGACTTTGGTATCTTAAATACATGTTTCGAGATATAGTATTCTTGAGTCAGGTCAGGGAATATTTCTTGGAATACCTTGTAGTTTACCTCAAATCCTGTGACGAAACAGACTTTTATACTAGAATCTGACTTCTTCTTAATGTTGCTTCATTAGGACAGGGATGGGTAAGTCTGCATCCTGAATCAAGTAAAATTCCAGAAAATATAACAACACTCCCCCTCTGAACCAGCAAATACGGTAACTATTCCAAATGCCTGAGTTTGAGTAAGGTAGTTTGAGCCGCATTCAGATAGGGTACAAAGATTGCCACTAATAACGTTATGATCGATTGTGCCCTTCGCAAAGACAAGTAAGATTCCAATCTGACCAGCTATTTCTGAATTTTGGGCAGCATTTAGATTACTATGCGAAACATCTATCGTTGTGTCTTCGCCGAAGCCAAAGATTCCATGGTCGCGATAGTCGTTAACATCTGTCCTTGTGATAGTTGCATCTCCTCTCTCTGCTTCGATCGATGGTCGTGAATCTCAGTCTTAGCTTGACCGTTTCTTATATCTGGAGAAGTACTCCTGCTACTGAAGAAGTACTCCTGCTACAATAGCATCACATAATGCGAACAAACTTCACGCTTCTTCTTTTAGTGCCAAAACCGTAGTTAGCCCGCTAAACGCAGACTTAATAGTTAGCCCGCTAAACAGAGATACAAGGAGTCTCAAAATGAGAATCAAACGCGTTGTCGCCAACATCGAAACCTCAGATGTAGATAAGGCAGACGCCTTCTACCGTGACGTTCTTGGCCTTGAGAGAGTTATGGATAACGGCTGGATACGAACGTACGGCTCAAACTCAAAGATGACTGTTCAGGTCAGTTTTGCTTCAGAGGGAGGATCTGGAACACCTGTTCCGGCTTTGTCTATCGAAGTTG
>JAATVR010000055.1 GCA_014523665.1 Nitrososphaerales archaeon TH526 | reverse complement strand
TAGGCTGAAAGGAATAAAAAACTCTTTTTGGTACTGAATCAGATGATAGAAATTTACTACCATGGTAAATGCGATAAGTGTGGACGAACCAGCCCTGAACTAACGGTACCAATTCTGAAGCCTAATGGGGATCAAACACAAAGTATGCAATTATGGTGCATTGATTGTCTTAGAGGAGAACTACATAAGAGCATGTAGCATGTTCCTGTAGCTAACACCGACTAGCCACGTTAATTCTTCTGAGGTTTAAAAACGAAACTTGTTGTCAAGAGCCAACCTTAAATAAATACATGTTAACAGAAGGAAATTAATGAAAAGGAGAGTCTCAAAAGTACTTGTTGGTATAGACGGTTCGAGCCATTCATTCAGAGCTGCTGAATACGCAATGGAAATATCGAAAAAATATATGGCCAAGTTGTTTGCTGTCACAGTGACTTACATACCAACAAAATCTCGAGTCTCTCAACAAGAAGTTATTGAAGTTGGGGCCGGACTTTCTGAAATGGACAAAGCAGAGAAATGGTTTGAATCGTTTACCCAGAGGGCAAAACAGAACGGAATTGACCTAAAAACTGAACTTGTTAATAGTCAAAGGCCTGTTGATTATGTCATACTTGAATATGCAGAAAAGGAAAATATCGATCTGATTGTCATTGGGACAAGAGGAAGGACAGGACTCAGCAAAATAATGCTCGGAAGCGTAGCATCGGGTATCGTCACTTACTCGCATTCTCCAATACTGGTGGTGAAGTAGTACCGATCAAGGGCGTTTTTTTTAATAGAAGATATTTGCCGACCACGATGGCATTTGATCATCGATTATTTTTTAATAGTCGACCGATTTTGCATGACCTCTACGAAGCTAGACTTAGATTAGTACCGATTTACATGAGCTTTGGAACAGTATTTGAATTGTATGTCACATGGAGAGCTGACAGCCTCTGAGCTTTGTGAAACACTTGAATTGATTAATCAATAATCATTTAACCGGGAACTAATAGAACAAGTCCACCAAGTCCAAAATGGTGACAAAAAATGACTCTTATGGCACTTGTCAACTGTATTTGCAATGCGTCAAATTATAATTCAACATACATGCCGCAAGCTCTTTATTTTGCTTTGGATTCAATGACTTTTATTGTGACTACGGGGAATCCACATACTATATCTTTTACCTTGACGATGTTGTTCGGCACAATTCTCATTTTCCCTATCAATTCTGTAAATGCATCTTCTAGCTACGATAACTCTTACGGAGGTGGTCAGTACCACTACATTGGTACTAACGAAAATAATGATAATCCCCAAGATTTAGATCTTTTAAAAATATGCTGCTCTTGGTCAAATGCGTTATCTGACGGGATCCTCACATATTCTCTTATTGAAGCAGATGGGGTGGGTGAATCAACAAAACATGCCGTTGAGGAGGCGATTGAAGAGTGGGATTCTGATATCGAGGGGTTGGAACTTAGAGAAGTAGCACAAAGTCCTTCTGTTTCTGATATCCAAATAACATTTGACAGCCTAAAAAACATAGAAAATGGAAACCGAGAATACAATTTCGAAAACAACATTGACAATCAGCTTACCGTAATACCAACTGCGGGTTGGACCCAATTTAGATTTACGAATCAAGGATTAATAGACAGTGTTAGAATAACTATATCCGACGATGTATTGAACTATGGATTTGATAATGATATTATAGTGCAGATAGCAAAGCATGAGATGGGACATGCTCTCGGTCTTGGACACTCTAATAACGAGGAACGACTTATGGCAGATATTGTTGTGGAAGACAGAACAGGGAATATATCAGAATGTGAAGTCAACGGGGTTCTTCAGGCCAATCAATGGAAATTGGTGAATACAATGGGTATCCCTAGGCCTCCTATGATTAAGTCTTTCATGTGTTGAGCTTGCGCCTAGGTAGGTTAATTAAACAACAATGGAATGACAATATGATTTTGCCCGGGTATTTTATCTCAAATTTTTGAATGCACATTCATTGGATTTGGATTTTTGTGTGTCTAGTCATGGATTGATTCGAGTCTAAGTGTGACAAATTTTCAAAAAAAAATGATGGGCAGTACTGCATAAGATAGTATCTCATAGTATCAACAATATCATCCAATTTGTCAATTTGTGTACTATCCCGTCTTTATACTCGGAATGTTGGATATGTCGAATATACTCTTATCAGAAAGCAAAGCAATGCATTCAGTCACCGGATAGAATCCCTCAGTGAAGAATCCAATATGCAAAGCAGGATCAGCGGTACCAAAAACTCTATTAGATGTATAGGGGTTCAACATAATAAAAAGGGAAAAATGTCTAAGATCCTTCATGTTTAAGATCAACTATAGTCAAATGAAAATCTCCAAGACATCATTGGGCCATGGTAATTGCAAAAAAAAAGATTCCTCTTAACTTATTGCGGTTACTCACATGGGTAACGATATAGAATCGTGTAGCAATTTTATCTATAAACTATTTCTATCTTTTCTAAAATTACATTAACCGAATGAATGTGGAAAGAACTACTACTTAGCGATTTCCCAAGGGGTTAATTGTCATTAATGTCATGGCATGGGGTTAGTTCGGGTTCGCACCGAAGAATCTACGAAAAGTGACAGGAGGATCGACTCTATTTAGATCCTAAAAGGGCCAATTCTCTTGGCAGTTATAGCAATTATTTTATTGCATGAACACTAACTGAATCATATGACAAAACAAGATTTTCATACAGATTCACAGCTGAAAAAAATATACGAGCTGAAAAATATTGCTGTAGTAGGTATGTCAAAAAACGAAGAAAAAGCAGGGCATTATGTGCCAAAATATCTCATTCAACATGGATATAATGTGATTCCGGTCAATCC
>JAATVR010000582.1 GCA_014523665.1 Nitrososphaerales archaeon TH526 | reverse complement strand
ATTGGACCTTCAACTGCAGAGTAACCTGTTCCAGCCCCTGTCAGCGATATAGTAGTATTGCCACTACCTGCTACGCTCATTTGTGGAGTGGGTGGTGCCTCCAGCTGCTTCTGATCAGAACCCGGACCTGACTGTACTTTTGCTTCGGGCATTTGAGGCGAGGTCTCTGTGCTCGGCGGCTCAGCTAGCCTGTTTTTAGGGCTTTTTGCCAGGGGGGAGAGATCTTGCAATTTTTTTACTGCTTCTTCAAAGGATAACTTGTTAGCCTTCTGATAATGCGCAATCAATTTGTCTCCAATTTTTGTGTTGAGCAGAATAGTATCTATGATCATCTTGGCATTCTGGTCGGCCTTCAACCTGTAGTTCTTGATCCAATAATGATCACCAAAATATTCTAGAGGTTTAATCTGATAAATAATGTCCACAACTTCTCCTGTAACAATTTCTACCATAATCGAAAGATTGGCCTTCAACTGTCTTTTTTCCATTTGATCGAACTCCTCTTCATACCACTTGTGAGTGATGTATATCCTGTCAGCATATGTATCTACAAGGAATCCTGATTTTTTCATTTCAGCTGCTACTTGAGTGATTTCTGCATTATTGGTAAGATCGATCGGAATTCTGTATAAACCAAGTCGAGACGCATGTAACGGATATACTCCTCTCTTAGCCACCTCTGAGAGCATTACCCAAACACGGTCAGTTAGAAGTGTAGACATAGCTATTGCTACAAAAAGTTTATGATGCGAGAGCCTAAAAGGCTTTCGATTCGATTCTTTAGCAGGATGACCACACCAAAAGGCTTGTGGGACATTTTGGTGGAACGAATTTCTTGTTTGGGACAATCAAACCAATCAAATAGAACAGAATTAGCCATTTGCAATTTACTGTTGTATTATCAGTGTTTATTGATAGTATTGGTGATGATATTCAGCATCTAAATGCTTCAATTCTATGGAATATCTACCGGCGTTCCAAAGCATTGGCACTCCTCTACGCTCGTTTGCAATATAAATCAGATCAAACTGAATTCGGCAATTTTGCAAAGCACTATCCACCTTGAGAATCACGAACACATTCAATTGGTGTCGAATGCGACGAATAGCAAGTGGTATTCGGATTAGAAATCGCCCTTTAGAACATGGTATCCCTTGAACATCAGGAACATTCTGATCACTAACAACCAGCTGTTTTTGCCCGTTAGGGCTTATCTTGTATCTAATGAAGATAATTTCGTTGAAAATAGCTTGATCCAAGAAATTGTCACAGGTCCCCTGCTAAAGGATTAAATTATCATATCTCTATGAGCGTAATGGATTAGGGGCCGGTAGTTTAGTCTGGTAGAATACCTGCCTTGCATACCTTGAAATAGGTAGAGGAGACGTAGGTGGTCGTGGGTTCGAATCCCACCCGGTCCATCATATTGGAAGTGCTCTCGGGCATTGCCATTCTCATCCATACGCCTTATCTAATACCAAAAGTGTTCCCAGCAAGATACGTGCTGGCAATATTAAAAAAAAGAAGTGATGGTTCTTAGAATTAGCGATTACTATAGTCCATTATACTCTATACGTCTCAAGTTCATCAAGGGTATTTTTTATGAACACCTCAGCGCCGTTAAATCCTTCTACTTGAGTTTTTGGTAGATTATACTCTCTACGGTCACCTTGTGTTGTGATTACTACAATGTCTCCCAGTATTGCGTCTACATTTCCAGCATCTTGGCCATCGCTGGACCTAACATTTTTGTGTACAATTGCTTCCCAATTGACGATAGCGTCAGACAATTTTTTGTCCTGTACTATAGTACATAATGAAGTATTTAAGAAATCGGTAGGAGCAAAAAAAGTGTCGCCGAAACGAATAGCAGTTAACTGAGTACTAGTCCCCTAACAGCAGACAGATACGGAAGGAACATGATATCAATGATTAAACGACGGTTAGCTCGATTTGTTCAATGCTTGCCACTGTGCTGAGTCTCCAATGCTACTGCTTTCGTGTCCAACTTGAAACGAAAGGGCTCAGAGAATTCATGTTCTTCTATTTTACCTTACCAAATCCCTCTCCTTGGCTATCTTTGAACCTTTCCAGTTCCTGTTTTTGGATCTTAAGTGAGACCGCATGACCATCGAATCCTTCAACAAGATGCTTTGGAATTCTATAGTGCGTTCTTGCACCTTCAGTAGATACGAGGACATCTGTGTCGTCAACGGCGTCTACGTTCCCTACTAGATCTCCCTCACTGGATGTTACAAGCTTATGGAGAGCCGCCTCCCAATCATATATTTCGGGGGACATGATTATCATTACTGTTCAGACGAGTTATTAGGTCATTCCGTTCTCGCCACGACCGATCTTACCGTTACTTCTCAACTATATCCTTCTCTGATCATCTCAGCCTTTAGCTAACAAATTGTATTCTGCTCTAAATAACATGGATAGTGTGGGATGAACTGAATTGGGCCATGCGTGTCCTAGCCGATAATCACACATTTTTTGGTGCACTTGTATTATTGGACGCCATAGTGCTGACGTATGCTTGTCAACATAGAAATTAATGCATCAAAGTCCTTCTGATCAAGTGTTTCTACCTTCTCGATTTGATTCATGATCAATTCTTTGGTCTTCTTAGGAAGATCGTCACGGATTACTTCGACATTTTTTCCCTTTTTAGGTTCATTCAACTTGAGCTCAATAAGTTTAGCTCCTAGCGCAGTGATGAATGTGGCCAGAATGCCAATTCCTGCGAACATCACGAATATTCCAATGATCCTCCCCTCTGGGGTAACAGGGTAAACATCACCATAACCCACTGTGCTAACTGTCTGGACTGCCCACCAAAACGCATCGGGTAGATTCCTTATATTTGCACCGGCATATCCCGCTTCTGTAAGATAGACTCCCAGCGCTCCAAAGACTATTGTTATGATCGAGAAGGCCGATAGTAACACAAATCGGCTTCCCTGAATTAAGGTGAGAATGTAATAAAGCCTCACAAGCCTGAAAAATGCAATTACGCTGAATTGTTGTACCACTTGACCAGCTAAGGTCGATGTATCGGCCGATGCATATAGTATTAAAGGTAACATTGCCGGAATTTCGTACCAATGATTCATGATATATCGGCTCTTCTTGGCTGATCTTCCCACTCTAAAGGCGAAATCAGTAGCTAAAATAAGAACAACTACAAGATCGAAAACATAAATGAATCTCTTTTGCTCAGCATTTAAAGGAAAGAAGATATCTATTAGAATTACAATCAGCGAGATTACGGTTAGTAATGCGATCACCAACTCAATAAACTCTAGCCTTAGGGTTAGCATTCTCTAAGGAATGATAGTTTAGTTTGATAGTAGAGAATAAAAGTCTACTAAAATTGATAAACAAGGTAAGATATTGAAATTATTCCAATCCACTTCGTCGGAGATTCGACTGGCCGCATAACAGGTCAAAATAGTTTGCTAAGCTGAGAGGATAAGATGACCGAACGAGAGCTATTGTGAATCGAAGCAAAGTTTGGAGAGTTGTTAATTATTTCCTATGGCAAATTCCAAGTATTAAACTAGGCTGTTGGATGGCGGTACGCAGATATGTTTTTTACCTAATCACTTCAATAAGCCAATGTTCTAGAGTGATTCTTGATATTTGAGCTTTCCTTTTTTACTCATCATAAAGTATCGATTGCCTGACCGCTGTTTAAGTGGAGTACCTGAAATGCTGGTGCGCCTGTGCATACGAATACGTGGTTGTGTATTCATGCAATGAGTACAAAAATACTCCAAATTCCTTATATTCAATTTTAGTTGTTTTTATTAGAAATTGTAAATATTCAAGGTCGACGAACAATAGCATGAAAATGCAACTTGTTTGTGCGTGTACATCCTCTCGAAATTTAATGATAGTATCGTTGATCGTTTACGTTCTCTTCACTTCAATCGTTTTAGGCGCCACCGAAAGCCAGGGCAAACAGGATTATAGTGAAAAATCGACGCAAGGAGGGAATAATGAGAGACACCAGACAACATCTAATGAAAGGAAAGCGGGCAATGCAATAGGAATACAAGGAGATCAGATCATCTATTGTGAGGGAGATTTGAACTCATGCCACAATGTACTAACAAATATTATCTGTTCTAATGTGAAGTATTGCATCGTCGGAGATATCACCCCCTTCGTCATGTCTAATCCTCTCTAGACTTGTCTAAGTTTGAAATCGAAAAAAAGGTCCTCAAGTTTATGTAAACAGCTGCCGTTGGTAGGATAGCATGTCGACTCTTCCCATGCTGGCTGAATTACAAAGAGTCCTGTCAAGGATGGTCATAACAACTGACCTCACTCCTAATCATCTGATCAGGCACGTATGTGGTGTAGACGTGTCATACCATACGAATAGGGCGTTTTGTTCCGTTGTTAACATGAATCGAAATTCTTTTGATATTATTGAAACAAAGGAGTCTCAGTCTTCCATTGAATTTCCGTATATTTCAGGGTTTTTCATGCTAAGGGAAGCGAGTCCAATCTTTGCGACTCTTAGGAAACTAAAATCTTCCTTTGACGTGTTAATCATTAACGGCCACGGCATTCTACATCCTAGGCGAATGGGGCTTGCGTCATTCATTGGGCTTTTGGTGGACAAGCCAACAATCGGAATAGCTAGAAGACTATTGTGTGGAGAAGAAGATCTTGATAACTATGTATCCATTGACCACGATATTTGCGGGAAGAAGCTAATCAGAAAAGGAAGCAATTACGTTTACGTAAGTATTGGGCATAAAATAAGTTTGGAAACCTCCATAAATCTTGCCATAGAACTCTTTAGAGGAGAAAGTAGATTACCTGAACCGCTTATGACTGCAGACCTCATGTCGAAGAAATTCAGATCTACGTACTTGTCAGGGTAGAAAAAAGATGCCTTCCAGAAAGGTTAATTTGGGCATTTTCTATTATAAGTAAAGGATTGTCTTTCTTCGGAAACCCATCAGGTGATAGCGTAGACAGAACCAAGTACGAGCATTTGACAATGAGTATTAAACAGACGGTCCTGGAAAAGGCTCACCATCGATGCCAGAGTTGCAATATCAGATTCCACGGAAGTACGCAGACTTTCTTTGAACATATCAACGGCTCAAGGAAGGACAATAGGCCTGGAAATTTGCGCGCTCTGTGTCCTAAGTGTTTCAAGAAAGTTGAAAAAAAAGAGAACAAGAAAGGCCTCATTGATAGCATTTTTGGAAAATTAAAGTCATAGACTAGAGCTCAAAAAGGCCGCTCGATGTTCTTCAGAGCAAAATTGCTCGATTCTGGAGACACCGCGATTGGAATCGCCCTCAACGTGTGGCCAGCCTTCACCTTTAAAACTTCTTCCACAGTAGGCACAAACATTATCCATGCCTAATCGCCACAAAACTACATAGGTTCGTTTGAATTTTTTTTGTTTTCTCCACATCAAATCTTCCCGCCGAAAGTAGACAATTCACCAAAAATTGTTCCTTAGCAAAGTTATTCTTATATTGAGTTCTCCCATAAATATTTTGAATGATATTTCAACAGTTGATTTGTGACGAATGTAAGAAAGTGATACTGGAAAAGCCTGGAAAAGAATCTCTGGAAACTGGAGTGTTCCCTATTTCAACTGAAGAAGCTTCGACCATCGACAAACAGCATAGAGGTCATCAATGTCATATTGAGGCAGTAGAAAGGGAATGATAACGAGGTAAAATTCAAAATTTATAAGATGAGGATAACATGTGGCTGACTTCATCACTGCCGAATCATTGAGGGGTTTATTGCACTCAGATAGGGCAGATAGACATTCTTGTGGTGTCCCTAGAAAAGCAAATTTAGATTCAAATTAGGATTTTGTGTGCGCTACGGTCCCTCGTTAAAGTGAAACTACAATTTAAAGGGTAGTCGAACGGAGTATATTGTTAGATAATACATGCTCAAAGAATTCAGATGCGTAGAGGGTTGCTCTGATTGTTGCATTAATAGAGAGTATTTTCCTTCTAAGGCATTCGGGAAGATAGGGGTCCTCCTACTTCCTAAGGAGAAGGAAATGATTGAACAGTTAGCAGAAACGAGGGGGATAAAAATCAAAATTCTACCAAGAATAGGAGTGGGCGGAGCGAGCGACCACGGAGCAAGCCCCGAAAGCATCCTTGTGTATCAACTAATGGGAAAGGAAAGAGATGGAAATGTTTGTCCTTTTCTCGAGACTAACGGGTCAGAGCGATCCCCTCATGGCGGAGCACGTTGCACTATTTATGATCAAAGACCTGCGGCATGTAAGGCTTATCCCCTTGTAAGTATCGATCCCATCATTTCTACGCTAGACAGCAAATGTAGTTATTGCGTTTCAACAAAAGAAAATATGGTCTGCAATTTAGGCTTGAGCACTGAAATGAAGGCACTGAATGAGATAATGCACTCGACATGCACAGACGAGGGTGCTCAACTTTGGAGATATGCTACAAATGTTGGTGATCCCAGTGATGGAAAGATGTTGCCGCAAGGATGGATAAAAGTACCAGCTACTGGAAAGGAACTCGAATAAAGAGATAGTGAAGGAAGATCAAGATACTTGGCTGGGATGATGAAGAATAATCTTTAAGGCTAGCGTGATAACATTTTACTTATTTGCGTATTGACTATCCAAATGGCGACACATTCCTAAATATCAATCAATTTTTGAGGGTCAAGTCTAATCAAGCCACCTGCTTCGATAATTTTAGCAATTATTCTGGGAAAAGGTTTGATGTCGTAAGCTTTTCCACCTTGTGTCACGTTCACCAGTTTACTGTTCAGAGTGTCTATGGTAATTCTGTCTCCATTCTCCACTTGTCGACATGTTTCCTCGTCTGCCTCTATCGGAAGCAGATATCCGCCATCAACTGCGTTTCTGTAAAAAATCCTGGCGAATGAGGGTGCTATGATGGCCTTTATACCACATTTGGCCAAAGCAATTGGAGCATGCTCTCTGCTTGAACCACACCCAAAGTTCCTCCCGCAAAGCAAAAAGTCACCTTCGTTAACTTTTCTAGAAAATTCAGCATCAATGCCCTCCATTGCGTGTTTTGCAAGTTCCAGGTGATCATGGATCTTAAGATACTGGCCAGGAATAATTACATCCGTATCGATGTTATCTCGATAGTATTTATGTACAACACCCTCTAGCTGGTTCACGTCGTAATGTCCCTTGGGTCAGTTATCTTTCCGTTTATTGCTGATGCAGCGACCACCAGAGGAGATGCCAGAAATGTCTGTGATTCAACATCGCCCATTCTCCCAGGAAAATTCCGATTCGTGGTACTGATACAAATCTCCTTTGCGCCCAACACCCCCATATGCGCCCCGCAACACGCACCACAAGTAGGAGGCCCAACAACGATGCCAGCATTAACAAAGATGTCAATTAGTCCCTCGCGAAGTGCAGAAATATAGATTGATTGTGCAGCAGGTAATACTTCAGTACGAACTTTCACCTTTCTGCCTTTGAAGAGTCGTGAGGCAGCTCGAAGATCCTCAAGTTTAGCCCCCGTGCAAGAGCCGATATATGCCTTGTCGATCTCTACTCCTTGTACTTCTCTCACAGCACAAGTATTCGCAGGTGAGAATGGTTTGGCAACGATAGGGTCCATTTGATTAAGTTCGTATTCGTGGATGTCTGAGTAGTTAGCATTTTTATCCCCTACAACACTTTGAAACGGGGCCTCTGTTCTCTCCTTGATATATCTCTCTGTGATTGAATCTGGTTCTATTATCCCGTTCTTAGCACCTGCCTCTGTGGTCATATTCGTAAGGGTAAGCCGCTCTTCCATACTCATCCGATCTACTCCTTGACCCGAGAACTGCATGCATTTGTAATTTCCACCTTCTGTTCCTATTTCGCCTATTATCCGCAAAATAACGTCCTTTGCCATTACGTGACTGGGCAATTCACCATTTAACTTGAAAAGAACAGTTTCTGGCACTTTGAACCAGATTTGCCCATGGTGAAGTACATACGCTATATCAGTGTGACCAAGGCCTGCAGCGAAAGCCCCTAATGCTCCAGTAGTATTAGTATGTGAATCGCCGCCTACGTAGACTTCACCTGGAAGAACTAGCGCTTCTTCATGTGATAGCGTGTGGCAGATCCCATACTGACCCAACCCATATTTGAAATGCTTCTTTATACCGAATTTTTTCGTCCAATTAGCGAGGGTGATAATATTATTTGCTGATATCTTGTCAGCCGCAGGCACAAAATGATCCTCTGTAACCCATACCTTACTAGGGTCCCATATCCGCTCCAAATTCGTCCCTTTCTTTTTCCACTCTTCTAATACTTTGATTACGCCTGGACCAGAAACATCGTGCATCATTAATTTATCTACTTTTGCAAATACAACGTCTCCAGGAACAACGGAATTTTTTCCGGCTGCCCGTGCCAAGATCTTTTCAGTTAGGGTCATTCCCACTGTGAAGTCACCTGAGATGAATTCTTATTAGAATCGTCATTAAAACCTTCTGCGGATTGACCAACACTAGTAGAAGTCGGCGCTCGGAAGTTAATAACGTATCCTCTAGATTTGAGGTGTTTGCATTGAAACTCCCGCCGATGATTCATCCATTTGATCTTTATGAAGCAATATCTAAGACAAATTTTAAGTTCGAGCAAAAGGATATTGTAATTGTTTCGAGCAAATTTGTTTCCATTAGTGAAGGGGCTGTCGTCCAGATGGACAAAGTACGAACTTCCCGTAAGGCAAAGGCAATCGCAAAAAAATTCCAAATTGATGAGAAGCTGACTGAACTGATCTTGAACGAGGCCGATGAGGTTTACGGTGGAATTCCTGGATTTTTGTTGTGTAAGAAGAATGGCATGTTATGTCCGAACGCCGGGATCGATAGATCCAATATCCCGAAGGGTTATGCGGTCTTGTATCCACCTCTGCCTTTCGAATCAGCCGAAAGACTTAGGCAGGATTTTATGAACGAACACAGACTTAAGATATTTATTGTTATTTCTGACAGCCGTCTAATGCCTGGAAGATTGGGCACCACTGGAATCGCCATAGCTGTTTCAGGATTTGAGCCTGTGATCGATCACCGAGGCGAGCAAGACCTATTTGGAAATATATTGCGGGTGACTATGAGAGCAATAGCAGATGGTTTAGCCTCAATGGGAGTCGCTCTAATGGGCGAAGGTCGCGAGTCAACTCCCGTTGTAGTTGTGAGAGGAATTGAAGTCAAAGAAGAAGACAGGAAAATGAGTTGGCAAGACCTAGGTATAGATCCTCTAGAAGATATCTATATGAGATCATTCAAGTCGAAATAAATCTTCAATTTGGGTCGATTACAATAACACAGTTTTAATATTCCATAGTGAACTATGAAGTTATCAAGACAAATGTCTGAATTTCTTACAAGCTATCCCCGCCGGATGAATGTTGTTAAAGGACTTCAAGACCTGATCCGGCATGAGGAAATAGAGCTTGATCAGCTGTACATCTCAGTTAGAATGAAAAAGGATGACATAATACGAACCCTCATGTCCGAAGGCTTCAAGAAAGTAAAGCTAGAGAATAAGATGACTTCTCAAATTGGCAATGGTTTTGCAAAGTCACTGTCCAAACCATGGGAGATGCATGTAAGGCTCGTCGATATTCAGCAACAAGGTTTGATCGCCATTAGAGGAGAGGTTGAAGTCTCAAGGAGATATGTCCAACATCTTAGTTCTATAAGATGTCCTGTAATTTATGAATTGGAATCAATATTAAAGAAACATAGCATCGAGTATAGAATTTGGAACTCGAAAGTTAGAGACTATATTTCTCAAATAATCGAGGATCACCAAATAAGACTGCTTGCCCCACGCTTACCTGCTATGCCATGGAGGCTAATGGCGTGCGTTGTCATGGCATTGGTAGCAGGCACTGCTTTGAAGTTTCTGGAAATATGGAGATGAATTTTACAGAATTGCCTTATCTAATATTCCACCAAAGACAATGCGGAGAAGAAATGAAAAACGACTAGATACTACCAAGTTGCACTAACGCCGTCGCTATTATTTGACGGCGATAAGAAAGGAATGACTTTGCATGTTAGATTGAATTTTCTGTTCCCTTATTCTATTAATAGTCGTCTTGTGAATGCTGTATATATCTAGGTCCTTTTGAGGGAACTTCGGTAAGGTATGTCTCATCCATACATTTCTTACTAAATGGATTAACTTACAAACATTGGCATTTCCGGGTATGTGGCAATAGACCGATAGATCTGGAGTAAATGCATAATATTATTTCTTCTTCTCTTCTGGAACCGTCTTATCTTCCACCCAGCCGTGTTTGGAGAGCTGCTTATAGAGAATGAAGATTATCAACGCAATCACCAGAAAGTCAATAATATTTGAAATAAGATCACCATACATGAAGGTGGAAGTAGCATCACCAAAAAGATTAGGTACCTGAACGGATAAACCTGATAGGTTGCCACCTGGTAGAAAAATT
>JAATVR010000581.1 GCA_014523665.1 Nitrososphaerales archaeon TH526 | reverse complement strand
TTTGTTGTTGTTCTTGTGCAATTTCCATCCGCCTTTCAAATATGATATTGCCATGCACACGAGTTGGTTTAATATATTTCAGCTGGCCCGGATTCATAACCATGAACTAAGCTTTCTCAACTGTAGAAGATTGGTCGAATGTAAGTGTAATTTTCGAATCACCTTTCACAAAGTCAATTTCACCCTCTAATGATGCAAAGGTCCACTTAGGTAGGGTTGTGATAGCATAAAAAAATATCATCTATCTGTTATCTCTTAAGATAATATCATATTCAATTCTTTAGCTACTTCGCATAACATAGCTGTGCAATTATGGATTTTTGATTACGTGTACTGTACTTGAATTGGTATCAGCAACAAACAGGCTATCAGTATCTGGATTATACAATACACCATTTGGAGTACTATTAGTTCCCAATGAAATAGTACCAGTGACATTATTCTTCAATCCATCTATAATTGATATGGTTCCATTCGCAGAATTCGACACGAAGACGTTTCCATTGCTTTGATCATATGCAATACCTGTTGGCCCTAAACCGACCGGAATAGTAGAAACGACAGTATTAGTTGTACCATTTATCATTGAAACCCTATTTGACCCTTCGCTTGTAGCATAAATGAGATTGTTTGCTGCATTATACACAATACCGGAAGGTGCCACAGTATCCATAGATATCTCATCTATTAACAGATTAGTTGAACCATTAATCACGGAAATTGTATCTGATCCTCTATTGGCTACATAAACGTTACCATTATCAGAATCGTATGCAATTCCTGCAGGGCTAAAGAAACCGCTTCCCTCTCCTTCTCTTGTAGCAGAGGTTACATTCGCAACGACAGCATTAGATGTACCATTAATCACAGATACCGTATTTGAACCCATGTTCGTAACGTAAATTGTGTTATTAATCGAGTTAGTCACAATTCCTGCAGGGTTCTTTCCTGGAAATTCGCCTACGCGTATAGAGCCAATTAGAGAATTGCTTGTTCCATTTATTAAAGATAGAGTATTTGACAGCGTATTTGCGACATAGAAGAATCCATTAGAAGGATTGTATGATATGGCCTGAGGATTTTTGCCCACAGGAACGTTTCCTATCATGGTATTTGCTGTATCATTTATTACTGAAACTATTCCAGTTGTATTGAATTGACCATAGTTTGAGACAAAAACCATTCCGTTACCTGGATCTAAGGCAATTCCATACGGTGCCAAGAAGCCATCTATTGTCTGTATCTCTGGCAGTGGCTTAGGCGGTGAAGGTGATGGAGGAGTACTAGATTCTTCATTGGTTATCATACACACCCTGGTTTCTTCGGCGCGTATGGTTCCCTGACAACTATCAGAATAATCTGCTGTATATCCATCTATCTCCTCTTCAGACACACTATATCTTCCTGGGTTTAGATTAACAACTACACCGTCCCCAGATTTACCTGGAAAGGATCTTGGTAATGGATCGTTACCATGTACTACCATAGTAAATGCAGATGGTCTTAAAGTAAGATCAGAATCCTCTCCCTCACTATTGACAACATTCTTTATGACTATCAGCTGCGCAGGTCTGTCTACAGGAAGGTACCAGTTTGTAATTACACATTGCTTTGTCTGCCCAGCACTTACAGTACCGGTACAGCCATTAGAACTACTAGAAGTGTAATCTGGCAAGGGATTTTCAGTGACAGAATATCTGCCAGGTTCCAACGTTACAGTAGTTCCAGAAGAGCTTCCATCAAATAATGATGGAGTTGGATTATTGCCATCAACTGTTATAGTAAAGTCTGATGGTCTAGCACTGCCACCACCTTCGTTGATCACCCTCTTAGTTACAATTATCTCACCAGTTGTAACAGGAGGAGGTGATGCAGAATATGTGTTGGTGATCGTACACACTTTGCTTTCACCTGCTCTCATATTGCCTGAACATTCCCTAGATAATGTAGAATCATAATTAGAAGTAGCTCCAGATTCAGTAACTGTATATCTACCCTCAAGCAGTCGGACAGTAGTTCCAGAAGAGCTTCCATCAAATGATGCTGGAGTTGGATTATTGCCATCAACTGTTATAGTAAAGTCTGATGGTCTGGCACTGCCACCACCTTCGTTGATCACCTGCTTGGTAACTAGAATTGTGCCAGGCTGAGGTTCATCATTAATGGTTTCATTTGACGAATCTGATGTTGCATATGAAGTTGAATCTCCGATACTAGGCGATACTAGGAGGGGGAGACCAAATAAGAGGACAAAGCTTGATACGAGTAAGCAGGC
>JAATVR010000580.1 GCA_014523665.1 Nitrososphaerales archaeon TH526 | reverse complement strand
CCGACTATATACTATATTTATTGCAGTAAATATATCTGAGTAAAATTAGACTTAGGAGTTCGCTAGTAGGGTACTAATGCTCATTATTGAGTCAGTCAGACGGTGGGTGTAGAAGCTTCGGGACCAAAGGTGCTTGGGTCCAACAAATTAAATTCCTCCACAAAAGCTTTGAATTTTTCTGGAATATTATGTGTGCCTATATCACCCCTTCGCAGCTTATCCAAATTTTCAACAGCATATTTGAAGCGTTCAATATCCATCACTAATCCATAGTAGTCTCTCACTCTTTCTAATGTGGTTTCATAATGCCTTTTGTTTCCAGATGCTGTAGCATCAGATATAATTGCTACATCGTATCCCATGTTAAAACCTTCTCTCAAGGAAGTCTCTACACAAATTGAAGTATCGATTCCTGTAAATACCAATAAATTAATCCCTTCGCTTTGAAGCCAGACCCGTAATTCGGTATCTTGAAAAGCAGAATCTCTTCGTTTGATAACTACTGGATCATGTTCATTGGGCTTCAGTTCATCTATTGTAAGCCCATCCCAAGTGCCTCTGATACAGATCGGGACCTTTAATCTCTCCTGTCTTGATTTAGGTAAAAAGTTATGGATTTTTGTGAGCATGTCAATTCCGCTAGCCTCCTTAACTGCCTCAGTGTAAAAGATAGGAATTCCCTTACTCCTGCAGTATTCGATCAGATCCTTAAGTTTTGGAATTATCTCCCTGTAATTTGGAGTGTTCATCCCTATCTTATCATATGAACCACCCTTGCTGACAAAGCCATTTTGCATGTCTACAACTATTAAGGCAGGTGCAATCGTGCGGCCAGTTGGAAGTGTAGCCCGAAACATTGAGGTCTAATATTTATTGGAAGTATTTAGGTTTTTATTTTCTGTCCAGCACATTTCGTGGCTGGCGTGTGCAATAAATGAAGGGAGCAATACCTAGAAGTCACGTAAAAGTTACTCCTGTTTTGCGTGTCAGAAATCCGGATATGATGATGTGATGATTCTTCTTGATGGTAAAGTTGAGCAAGGTAGTACCAAGTATTTGAATGAGTATGGGACAAAGCACATACGTCCGGGAGCAGTTATCAACAACAGCAGCCACAGCAGCCACAATCAAATCAACAACAAGCGTCTACAACAATAGTAACACAATCAACTAAGGAGGATCGCATTCTAAACCCGATTAGTTACTTAACTATCAAAATGAATCATGTTATCAAACTGTTGGAAAAAATAAATAAATTACAAATCATCCTAACATTCAGAACAAACGAAGATAAGTCTCTTTTTATTGTCTACTATTTTAGAGGAATATTTTGAATGAACAACAAGAAATGAGGTTATTAGATACCGCAGTTGCAGACCATATCTATCTTACAGCCAAACAAGGACCAGGCTATAAGACAAGGATGGATCGAAAAATAGAAATGCGGTGAGAATTAAAGTAGTATCTTGAGTTGCAACTCCAATAACAAACCAGATACTGGCAAACTTTATAAATTTCAAAGCTTAACTGGACTGCATAAAGGTATAATAGGGACCTTTGAGAGAGGTGGTTATGAGACAAGAACACGTAACTTTGAAAAACGTAGAAATCGAACGACTTTTTGAACTCATAAAGAAACATTTGCAGGAAATAAAGCTAGATATTATTCATGAAGAGACTGAGTCTCCTACTGCTACCACTGCTTCTGGCTATTGGAACTTGAAGGCGCATAAAGGAAGCAAAGGTAGTATAGTTGTGGGCAATATAAGAGATGTAGAAGTAATGATAAGCGGAACCAAGGGTAACTTCGACCTAGTTCTGAGAACTGGTGCATGGGGTAAAGACATAATTGTACCAACAGCCATAGCCACAGTCTTGACAGCAGGAATCGCTACGATTCCGGTTGCTCTGGCCGAAATTTATAGGGCACATGCGTTCGAGAAGCACTTTTGGGATTTTATTAGAGAAAAAACAGCCGAAATTAGTGAAGGTAAGGCAGAAATGTCCAGTCCAGTAACAGTGACGCAATAAGTGCAAGAATTGAGACAATGAGTACTGAGAGCTAGAATCAGATAAAATTTTACCCTTTTTTAAAATTTTAAAATTTTAATATTTTTTTCCTATTTAGAAATACCATACCTCAGGGTATTAGGTCAATGGTCAATCTGACCTACGACCTAATCTAATACATTGAACGCTATGTTCGCGTGAGCCCAGGGTAACTAAACTTGTAAATTTCAATTATGGCTTTCAATCTGACCGCTTAAATATGGAGCCATAGTAGTGATCTAAACTGAATAATTGAATGAATCTTCCTCCGGAAAACCATAAAAGCTCGAAGCCCTTATACAAATTAGGTCGATTAGGATAGTGAGTGAATTTGCATTCTTCCGGTTTATGAGTCTCAATCTACTAACACAGGAGGAGAAAGATAACAAAGCTGATATGATGTCTGTCACCGAGGACGTATTGGACGCGCAAGGAATTAAGTGCGACGCAAAAATTGCGAAAGTCTCAGAAGAAACTATTCGCAAGATTCTCATTGAAGTAAGGAAGAGACGGCGGAAACGTGCAAATCAAAATAGTGAGATTAAAGAAGAAGAAGAAGAACAAGAAGCCACTATTACCAGTAGGGTACCTGATTAAAGTCAAGGTTTAATTGACAATAGTCAAGAATAACAAATGACAATTGTTCATGCTTGCGCCTAGGATCCAATTACTCTATTTAGGAAGGAGCGATCACCTCTTTGAAGGGTAAAACAATCCGTGGTACTGAAAAAATTTACCTGAATGATTTCGACAAACATAGTCGACCGGTTTTAACTATAGAAGTGCTAAAAAGTAGATAGGGTTCAAGCGAGAATCGCTTCTTGCTTCTTTCCTTGAGCTTCGGTATCCCTCTCTCTCCAGTTTAACTGTATCAGTACTAGATTTACCCATTCGCGTGCTACAACAGATTTCTCACTTTATGATACTACACACTGCCCTGAGGTCCCTCTAATCATTGTGTTGTCCATGTCATTCCGTATTATCGTAGGAAACAGCATTCAGTACTCACTTCTATCTGAGTAATGACAAATGGTACTAGGACTTTACATTCAGACCCATCTGACTATGATAGTCTCATAAAGAAATTGTGAGCTCCTTTGTTTTATGTAATTTTAAATAGGCCCTAGAACTACCAAAAAATACTGTACTTTTTTTGGCAAACATCAACACCATCAAACCCAGCTATGTGAGCAAACCGTTCATTGTTGCAGCCGTAATTGTTCTATTTACAGGTTCGTTCATAGGAGCAGTATGGATGATGACAATTTTCAATATCGGTGTGCCTCAATGGTTTGGTCAATTATTCCAGCAACACAAGATACTTCAGATTGACGGGTTTCTAACTTTACTCATAATGGGTGTTGGTTACATGATAGTGCCAAGATTTAGAAACGTATCCCTTCCTTTTGTAAAGTACGCTTACCTATCTTTTTTCATAGTGTTAGCCTCTCTAATCATTGAGATAGTAACGTTACTCCAAACCTCAATATTTGCTGATAAAATTTCTTTTACGCTAATAGTGATCACAACCTTAAGAGTTTCGGGTATAGTTATCTTTGTAACTATTATTTTCTTAACTCTGAAGATTAGGCCAAAACGGTTGAGAGTTTCAGACTATTTTATTGCGTTATCTGTCGTCACATTGCTAATTATGAATATCTTCGAGCTTTCACAGATGTCAGGTATAGTGTATTCGAAGGAAGATACGGCAGCGCCAAGAATAACGGCTGCTGGCGACTCGTTAACTCACATCGAATTGTGGTTACTGTTTCCAATAGTCATGATATTTGGAATTGAATACAAGACGCTTCCGTCATTTCTTGGATTCATCAGACCACGAAGTATCATTGGCCTTTCCTCATTTATTCTAACTTTGAGCTGCGTGATCATAGGTTTTCTTTCTATGATGTTTGAAACACAAATACCGGCCCTCCAATCTATCTTTAACATAATATTTTTCACATCGGTTATCACATTTACACTCTCAATTTATGCATTTTGTGGATTCGACAATTCAGAGATCATCCGGCTTATCAAAGGAGAAAAGAAGATCAGATATAATCTTACAGTACTACATGTGAAGATTTCATTTTTTCTACTCTTGCTCGGCATTTTTATTTCAATTTTGTTTGGTATTTCATATGGACAGGATCGTGAAACATATCGCTTTGCATTATATGACCTTGCAGTACATACAATTGCGATAGGGTTTATCGGCACTACCATTTCGCTATATTTACCCCTTATGCTACCGCCAATCACTGGGAAAACAATCCAATTTACTAACCTTAATAGGATTCCCCTATTACTCATCGTCTCGTCACTAGGCCTTCGTGCAGTGGGGGACATCATTATAGCTCAGGGAAATTCCGTCTCTAACCTTGTTTCTCAATCTACATCGTTACCAACAATGAAAATACTGAGCATTTCACTAGGCTTGTCGAGCTGGTTTGTAGTAATTGCAATGATAGTGTTCGTCATTACCTTGCATAGATCAATGAAATAGATACCTCAATGAATTTTTTCTCAACTAATTTCCATTTGTATATTCCTTTCTGATTCATACATTGATTGTCATTTGTTTGCAACTTCAGTTTTCTAAAGTGCCCCAAGTATTTGCCTAGACGTATGTAATTCCGGAAAATAACTGAGAGGGATAGTAGTGATTCCACCAATGGCCATCGGGCTAAATAAGCAGGTATCTGGATTTTTCGAATTTTATGTCATATAATTTGCGTTAGAAATTAGTGGTTCCTATTTTGATATGCATGGAAAACGCTGCCGACTATTGTTTCAGGTTTGTACTCTAGATCAGGTAACTAACTGACTCAGTATACGAAAAGAACGATACGCAATCCGATAAAACAGCTTTTCATGTTCAAAAGAAGCTGTGTTTGTTCCACATCAAATTGACATTGAGACACCGATTTTATGACATAATTGTCAACATATAAATAACAGAACAATTTACTTCTTTCTCATGCCCAATCATATTTGGATTTTCGTATTAGCCATCCTGGCAACCTCTCTGTTCTTCGGTATAGCCTCACTACAAGCAATGGCCCAACTATCAAATGATAACTCAAGCAGCGATGTCAGCCCTAATTCATTGTCGTCATCAATATCATCTTCAGAGGCCTTGACGTTACCAAAAATCTTTAACAAGACCGAAAATTCTGTTGTTCAAATAACAAGTTCAAGTCCTACGAGCAATAGCCTTGTGATAAGAAATGGGGAGCAAATTCCTCAGAATAACGTTGCGCTAGCTTCAGGGTTTGTATACGATCAGGACGGACACATCATCACCAACTATCATGTAATTTCTGACCCTAATAGTGTTGAGGTTACATTTGTAGATGGAGACTCCTATTCAGCTAAAGTAATTGGGAAAGATCCTTACTCGGACATTGCCGTGTTGCAAATAACTGATGACGGTTTTCAGAAGCATATTCCGCCGCTAAAGGCTGCAAATTCCTCAGCCTTACAAGTAGGGGAACAAGTTATTGCAATTGGTAATCCATTCGGTCTCAGTGGAACACTGACCTCTGGGGTCGTAAGCCAGATGGGACGAGTTTTGCCAAATGACATCACGGGATATTCAATATCAAACATAATTCAGACAGACGCAGCTATAAATCCAGGTAACTCAGGTGGGCCGTTACTTAATAATAGGGGAGAACTGGTGGGTATGAACACAGCAATTTTCTCGAACACAGGAGTATATGCAGGAGTGGGATTCGCAATTCCATCAAATATGGTTCAAAAAGTAGCATCATCTCTATTGAAAAACGGTTCTTATGAGCATCCATATATGGGTATATCCGGAATTACATTATCTCCTGAAATCTCAAATGCAACTCACATGAATGATACAAAGGGAATTCTTGTAGCAGACATCACAGCGGACAGTCCTGCTGACAAAGCTGGACTACGAGGGGGAGATGTACTTACATCGGTGGATGGACATGATATTAGATTGGGAGGAGATGTAATCGTTGCAGTCGATAATCAGAGTGTTAGAGCAATGGAAGATCTGCTTTCTTACCTAGAAGAGCAAAAGGTAGTTGGTGACAATATTGATTTATCGGTTGTCAGAGATGGAAAAACTCAGCATATCGATATGATACTTGCCGCTAGACCGACGCAGGGAGCTGAAGCCAAGTTGCAACCAAACCAAGGAGCAGATCAGAAACAACAGAGACCCGCTTTGGGAATAAACGGTATTAATATGACACCAGAATTGGCCGAAAGAATGAATCTAACAGAATCACAGAAAGGCTTCCTTGTAGAAGACATAATCTCAGGCGGACCAGCAGATATAGCTGGGATCAAAGGGGGATACAAAGTTGCCAACATTAATGGTAGTGATTTCAATCTTGGTGGAGATATCGTTGTTGGGATAGATGAAATAGACGTTAACACACTCAAGGATATCCAATCATACTTGGACTCAAAAAAAGTTGGGGACACCGTACAGATTCAGGTTATCAGAGACGGCCAACAGATCACGGTCCCATTGACTTTAGGAAAGATTCAAAGTGAACAGGCACCTCTTGGCCAGTTACCACAGTTACCATTTTCTCAAGAAGAGCCTTTCGGCAGCGATCCATTCGGTGACATGTACAACCAATGCATTGAAGGTGCTGGCAAGGAGGTGTGTGATCAGTTATTTGGTAGGTAAGTGTTATGGATTAATTGACTTCGATAACAACGTTGGAAATAGGTATATCCAGACTCTATTGGAGTGAGATGCAGAAGGGAATGGATGTTAAATAGTTGAATAACGTTCCATCTAAGATTGGTTCGGCTATTTTTTTAATTTTTTGAGTTGCAATTAATATCCAACTTGTCTAAAGGGTGAAGAATTCTCAATTTTATGTAATTAAATAATACACCCTAAAATAGTGCTCAGGAGAAATTACCATTATTGATCATGTGGCCTGTATTGTTAATCTCCATCCATACAGTATCAAGTCTGCCATTATAGTTGCGTTCTTTTCATCTGCTACATATCTATAATTCACGTACATTGCCCAAACAATCAGAAGTACAGTAGTAATCACCATTAAGGCAAAGATTATTTTGTGCTTAGCATTTATGCCTCTTGACATCTGACTATTAAGTTGCACATATCCAAGAGTTAAAAGAATATTCCTCATAGGGTAAACTTTGGATAGATGCTAGACTTGCAAGAAGATGATTGAGACGACCCTTCAGTACTGCAAAACCCATAATCACGTAAGATATTCCCGAAGTTTTCACGTGTTATGGCCCAAAGTGTCGAGCGGCCTTGTAGACAGACAATTCTGTCTTATATTTCATTTCATGTAATATCTCCATCCGACGTTGATATAATTTTATCAGAATGTGGGGCTGATAGATTTCAATTGCGGGATTTAACTCCCCGTTTTAACTTCGTCTGTGTGAACTTTTTTAACTCAAAAAAAGAAATCTTAAAGGCCTCTGGAAAAAATTCTGCAAGATCAAGGGTCTTTCGTGTTTTGATGCCGATTGCATTCCCTTTTGCCATTTGCTTCCTTGTGTGAAAGACAAACACAAGAAAGTTACATTACCATATTGCCTAATGGTTTACTTAAAGAATATGAGCCTTGCTTGGGGATGATAAAATAAGATCAAAAACCGTAAAAAAAGTTACAGCGCATTCTCTTATCATGATAAAACGGAATGAGCTGACCAGCAAAATTGTGTAATCATTTGTTAGGTGGATGGAAGCAGACCAGGAGAGCTGACTCAAAAAATATTATTCAATGCAAACGCATTATGGTCCTCCCTGCTTCTAGTATGTGTCACGATTTAGCTTACACTTACGAAGAATAATGAGGATTTGAAACACTGCACAATGAAGAGTTTGAATGGATTAGCTATTCGGAATGTGGAGCTCTGTTAATAGTACCAACATCATTTCATAAAGAACTCACTAACATTATGCACATACTTCAAAGTTGCGTCCATAAGAACACACACAAAACACTCCCAGGTATGAATGAAGTGTAGGTCTCAGGTCGAAGTAAACGACTAATCCTTACTCTTCAGAGATTATTCCAAAAAATCATCATTAAGCAATATTCTATTTCTGGAATAATCCACATCCACTGAAATAATGACAGGTATATGTTTTGACATTTTAGCTTTTTTGAAAAAGTATGAAAATTCTCTCACCGATCGAGCTTCGTAACCAATAGCACCAAAGCTGTGTGCCAATTTTACGAAATCCGGATTATTAAACTCGGTGAAAGCCTTCTTTCCAAATTCTTCAATTTGCTTCAATGATATTACGCCGTATTCCCGATCACACCAGATTACTACGATCAGGGGCAATCTAAGCCGCACGGCAGTTTCAAGCTCTTGGACATTCATAAGAAAGCCCCCATCACCGCACATTACGACGATTTTCCTATGTGGAAAGGCAAGTTGAGCTGCAATTGCACCAGGGAGGGCGAAACCCATTGAAGCGAATCCATTTGATATTAAGCATGTATTTGGATGAAACGTCTCATAGATTTTTGCAATCCAGAGTTTGTGAGCCCCTACGTCAGAAATAAGGATATCATAGTCATCGACTAATTTTCTAACATCGGTGATCAGCCTCTCTGGCTTTATAGGATATTCAGAATCTTCTGCATACTGGTACGCCCGTTCAACGATTTCATTTTTGATTCTCTTATATTTTCTTGACATCTTCTTTTCCAAAAAGCAGTTTGAAGAATTATTGCCAACAGCTCTGCCTCCTTGCAACTGTGTTAGGATTGCATTAATTGTTAATTCTATATCAGCCGCAATCTCGACATCAGGAGAATAGTACGTATCTACCTCCGCAGGCGTAAAATCGATGTGGATGATTCTCTTAGAGAAATCACCATTCCAGAATTTCGGGTTATATTCGACCAGGTCGTAACCGATTGCAATCACCAAGTCAGCATCTTTCATTGCTATCAATGCATGGTCTGCATTCTTAATTCCAATAGTTCTAAGATGTCTATGCCATTTATCAGAAATCACACCCTTTGCCATAAACGTATTGACAGAGCATATTCCTGTCCTTTCAACGAACTTTCTTATATGGATACTCGCATTGCCTCTAATACAACCATTGCCAACAAGAATTAATCGTTTTCTAGATTTGAGAATTAATTTAACAGCCTTGTCGATGACTAATTTATTGGGATTTGAGCGTAGAACGTCTCTCCCCTGCTTTTGAATTGGCATTATAGACGATTGCTGCTTCGCCACATCCTGGGGTAATTCAATATGTGTAGCTCCTGCCTTCTCCTCATTTGCTATTTTGAACGCCCTTCTAACGATTTCTGGGATATTGTCTCCATTTCGGATTGATTGATTCCATTTTGTTATAGGTTTGAACATGGTAATTACATCCATATTCTGATGTGATTCCTTGTGCAGCATGTTGGAATCAATTTGTCCAGTAATTGCCAATACCCTAGATCTATCCATATTCGCGCTCGCTATTCCGGTCGTCAGATTAGTAGCTCCTGGTCCTAGCGTGGCAAGACACACACCAACTTTTCCTGTTAGCCTTCCATATACATCTGCCATAAAAGCAGCCGATTGTTCATGGCGTGTCAAAATGAATTTAGCAGTGGAATCTAGCATAGATATCATAAGGTCAGCGGTCTCTTCGCCTGGCAAACCAAAAATGTATTCCACTCCTTCAGCTTCAAGGCATCTAATTAGAAGTTCAGCACCCCCAATGGGCATCATATCTATTCATGAGGCATACATCTAAACCTATGTCAAGGTGATTGGCATAATTACAGCTCTCAAACCATTTATCATTCCTAACAATTGAAAGCTATGTTTCGTCTGCAAGACAACAAATGGTTACCGTTCGAACATTATCGGGAGAGAAAATAGTGTATGAAACCAATGTAATATTAGAATAACATGAACCTCAAGTTCAAATAGTAACATGTTTGCATGAACCACCTGTTGCAGAATGTACACGTCCGAATGCATTGAGAATGTTCCTCCTCCGCGTGATAGTTAGGAATTTGTATAGGGAATTCTACCTTGGACCCCCACAACTGGACTTCACTATGAAATATCCCCTGCGTAAGTTGGGATACGTCAGGGGTCAAGGTAAGGTTAGCCGAGGCAACACATCTTCCTTGACCTTATCACAATTT
>JAATVR010000054.1 GCA_014523665.1 Nitrososphaerales archaeon TH526 | reverse complement strand
TATTCCATACTAATTGAATTCCAGACGGGTAATGCAGTCGCAGCGATTACCAACTGAAGGGTATTTTAACAAGTTTATTACTGGAACATCATCAGATTCAAATAATCCTAGATATAGCCAGTCTCATAGACTAAATTACTACTAGTGGACCAATCTATTTAATAATAAGAGTGTGAACTGAATCTGTAATGCATTGTAATAATGAAACCTTTAGCATACAATCAAAACAAAAGGTCTTGATTTTATTGTGTCTAAGTATTGCAATTACTACTGGTCTTGCATCAACTACCTATTCTGGGTTCGCTACTTCAGAGAATAAAACATTAATGCAACTTCAGGGAACACAAGGTATGTCAAATACTACTTCTAATACCACAAATATCGTACTAGTCCATGGAGGATGGGCTGATGGATCTGGATGGAGCAAACAAATCCCTACTTTGGAGAAAGCAGGACATAAAGTCATTGCTGTGCAGCTTCCTCTACATTCGTTATCAGACGACGTGGAAACTGTAAAACGTGCTATAGAACATATTGGCGGACCAGTAACTCTTGTAGGCCATTCATATGGCGGAGCAGTAATCACGAATGCTGCCTATAATAATCCTAACGTCACAGGGCTTGTCTACATTGCCGCTTTTGCTCCAGATGAGGGCCAATCGTTGTCGACTTTCGTCAACCCAGTGAACTTCCCGAAAGAACTCTTCATGCCCGACAGTGGTGGGTTTATCTACTTAAATCCAAAAATATTCAGGGAGAATTTTGCTCAAGACGTTGATCCCGCTGAGGCCAACATTATGGCGATTACACAGAAGCCCTTCCATCAATCGAACTTTGTTGCAGCATCTGGTCCTCCAGCATGGAAGCAATTACCAACATGGTATCAAATTTCTGAGTCCGATCATATGATCCCTCCGGATGTCCAGCATACATTCGCTGAGCAAATGAATGCTACCACTCTGTCGCTTAACGCTAGCCACGCATCATATGTATCACATCCAATTGAAATTGCTGATTTCATACTCAATGCAACAAAAGGAAAGTAATTGATGGCTCAGTAGAAGTTTTATTTAATTACTTTCCACCAATTCTATTTTTTTTACGTAAATCTAATCCATAAGGGTAGACATGTATTAGTCAAAAATACTTGTTCCACATTCACTTTTGTATTTAAGATTAACACTTGTCCAATATCCTACTATTCACCGCCAGTCATCTATGATATATACATCAGGTCTGTTGTAACCAACATCATTTCCATTTTGCATTACAACGCCTAGCATATCGATACGAAAGCCCTTTGACAACATTTTCCCATATGCTTGTCGACGACCTGTGTTTGCACCAGCCACTAAACGTTCGAGTCCCTGTTCTGATGCAAAAGACGTACAAGCGTCAATCAATCTCTCAAAGTTATTCGCTGGTAATAGAACATCATCATCTGATCTAGGTGGCGTGACTGCGGCGAATTTGACATAGCATGTGTTACTACCAGCCTCAGTTCCCTTGCCGCAGTGGCAAATTGCAAACCCTGCAAGGTTTTTGTTATTATTATTTGCAGGATTATTATCGGAATTTAGATCCCAAATCAATACCACATCTCCAAGCTGTTGCTTTATGACTGACTTAATTTCAACCCTTAAATCTAATCCATCAACGATAGCGTTTGTTAATCTACTGCAATCGTTTAGCAAGTATTCTTCTTTTTCTTTCTCCTCCTTAGATACTTCCGAGTACTTTGACCATTCTAGTCTCCTCCTGTTAATGTTGTTATTCGTAGTAGGAACAACAGCCCTAGACATAACTGCTGTAAGAAAATATGGCCAGAAACCAAATTTCTGATAGAGGGATATATGCTTTGGACTTTGAGCAAACGTGAAGAGACCGATATGTTTTGTATTCCATTTGGAAAAAAGTTGTATTGTTGATTCCATCAGAGATCTAGCGACACCTTTGTCCCAATAATCTGGATGCACAGTAAGTGGTCCAAAGAATCCAACGCTTCCCCAATTAGCTGTAAAGTTTGATCCAACTAGCTTTCGGTTGTCGTTACCATTGCTAGTACCAACACCTACATGATCAACAATACTTGCTCCATAGGCTGAAGAGGGGTCAGCATGAAATCGCGTTCTGACATAGTCTGCATCGCCAGCGAAACTCATGGGATCTGGAAGTCCAAAAAATGTACCAAAAGCTAATCTGTAGATACGATCTGCTTCCTCCAGGTCATGTTCTTCGAGCTGATGAGTAGTGATTTTCATAGCAATATAATAGAAAAAGGTATACATTTGGTTTGTGCTGTCCCTTATTCTGATGTTTTTCGATCTCCCAAGAGACTATTACTATAAACCGTCTTATTGAAAAATTATCAAAAGTTCAACAGTTTTTGTCATCTAAAGAGCGTGGAACAATAGAAATAGTTTTCACAAATTGCCGTCTTTACTGTCATACCGTCAGAGGCTCGATCTCAATTTGGTGTTGGCTTTGAGACGGATCGTTCCCGAGCTAGATATTGAACAAACTTAAGCGCCTTACGATAGTGTGAATATACGTCTATGTATAGAGCATATATGAATAAAAAAATAAACAAATGCATGAAATGCTAAAATATCACTTCTATTATTGAGAGATATGGTAGCAGCAACAACTGCAACAACTACTGCCGCTACTCAAGAGAAGATTCCGAACTGGAGCGTTTTAGGAGATTGGTTTGACGTTTGCAAGTGCAACATACCATGTCCCTGTGAGTTTGCTCAAACTCCAACTTATGACGATTGCGACGGTATTATGGCCTATAATATCAAAAAAGGTAGTTACGGTGAAACACCCCTTGATGGCTTGAACGTATTAGCTCTGGTCAGCTTCAAAGGCAATATCTGGGCTGGCGATGGTAAAACAAAATTGAATATGGCTATCTTTTTTGACGAGAAGGCCAATGAACGGCAGAGAGAAGCTCTGAATATGATTTTCAGTGGAAAGGCTGGTGGTTTTATGGCTGAAATTGCAAATGTTATCGGAGAGGTTCGAGGAATCGAATACGCTCCTATTAAGTTTGAAATAGCTGATGATTTATCTTATTGGAG
>JAATVR010000579.1 GCA_014523665.1 Nitrososphaerales archaeon TH526 | reverse complement strand
GGGTTTATTTGTGATTAATTCTTCTCTTAAGATCTGCGGAGAAGGATTAGCACCTAAGAATACAGGATATACAGTCCCTCTATCTTGGTATACTTTTTGAATTGTTTTATCGATATAATCAATAAATTGTTCGAGTAATACGTTGAGCTCAAAGATATTCTCCATATTCGTTGGTGGAGTTCTGAATTCAAATTGACATGAACCATACTCATAATCGACCTGATACTTGGTTTCCTTTAACTTTTCTATTAATGGCTGTGCATGAACTGCTTTTGCTTGGCTATCTAGCAAACATATTTCAATTTCAATTCCTATTCTAAATTGTTCATCATATTTTTCAGAATCAGTTTGAACCCTTTGTTTTAGAGCTCTTGCCTGTTTACTTATCTTAGAATTGGACTCATATCGACTATGAGGATCATTATTGGAATAGTAAAAACTCTGAACCACTGACTCGCATTAATTATAAGCATGCTTCGTTATAACTTTACAAATGTTGGTAAGAGATAATCAAGGGAATAACAGGTTACTACTAGACCGAAAGGATCTTGGCCCTGATCTTCTTTTTTAATCATTCTTCATTCCACTAGATCATAATCGGTTGGTATGTATCCGTTCTTATTACACCTTTGCTTGACCTAATCTTGTTGATTATTGATTCCATGTAGCCCCTACTTGATAGCGTTTGAAGGACCATACTAAAATAGCAGTCCATCATATTTGAAGGATTATGAATTGAGCTAACCCCCTCTATTATCACTCTGCTTTTCAACTTTTCAATTCTTCTAATTATTATTTTTTGAGGGCAAACAATCAAGTGTTCTAGTGATATCGAGAAACGTTATTCATGGGTCTGAGAGCAAACATTCTATGATCCCTAAGTAGGGTCTGGTTCTAAACGAAAGCAGCAGTACTTTATCAAAATCGAATTCAAGAAAATACTTTTGTAAAAAGTTTCAAGAAATTGGGATAGTGTTATTTAATATCCTTAGATTAAAAACTAAATCAGTATCATGTTAACTGTGTTTCAACAGTTTTCTTAATAAGATAGGAATTCCATAGATTATATTTAGAACTGCTAATTCCAGTTCTAATTTGTTTATCTCTGGTCTATTCCTTTTATTTGAGTATATAGACGACAATATTGTAACCACGTTTGTAGGGCAATGTTCTGAAGGCAAATTATCCACAAATTCAAGATTGTAATTTAATACTCTTAAGCCACATGCTAGAGCTTCTAAAGCAGTCTTACTAAGATTCTTAAGTAATTTCCGATCTACAAATCTTAAGTCAATATACACATCATATTTCTTCAAAAAATTTGGAACGTCTTTATAGTAAATAGGATTTTTTGTTCTGTCATAGATATTAATATTAAGATTAATTTTCTTATGTCTACAATAGCTCATAGCAAGCTCAACATTAGTGACTTCACTATTTACTAATACTCCTTCATATACATCGCCTGATCTTTCTTTAATCATTTTTTTGTTAAAATGATCAGTATCAATGGGATTAGGTAAAAAGATTGATCCCTTGACTAATCGGATCAAATCAGGCGTAGATACGATAACTCTGTCTGCTAATCTTTGTGCTTTGATATGTAAACGTCTCTTGCGAATTTTTCCAACTATGTTCTTAGGTTTTAAAATATTTCGTAAACTAAATATTCTTGAATTATCCCCAGAAAAACCTCGTATATCAGTGCCGTGATAGTGGAGGATGATAACCTTTGACTCTCCGTATGTATTTCGGATATTAATTACCATCTCTGGTAAACTATGAATATGTATTACATCTGCTCTTCTAGCTTCTTCAATGGATTTATAAACTAATTCTTCAGTTGTTACGAATAATCCATATTCTTTATAAAACTCGTCTATACCATATTTGTCAGCATTCTTAACTCTTATAACTTTACTTTCATTGCCATTCATCTGCTGAAACTTTGCTAAGATGAAAGCTACACCAGCTTGATCCCATATATGTAATACATACAATTAGATTGCTCTATCTTTTTTTCTCTAACCTATCCATAACCTTTTCTAAATAACGTCGAGTTCCATTTTCATTTAATTCATAGTTAAATCTTCAGATAATGCAAAACTTACTGATTCACTCATGATTCTAGCCATATCCTTCCAAAGTGCTTTTCCGCAGTCTAAATCATTTTTAATGATGTCCGGGTATGAAAAATACTTTCAACAAGGACGTAGTATGCTGATTAACATTGAATTGGAATTTTCCATAACAAGGTGAAAAGTGATATGATAAAAGAGTGTATGATCTTTTCTAATCCTTTTCAGCCATTTTTTTCACACTGAACCTTCCATTTACAAACATAGGCTCTTCTATACCCCAACTCCATTTCTTCTTCGGACTTATCCTGATATAGTGTTGTGGAGAACGACCGGCCTGATCCATATATCCTCCTTGGCGAATAACTATGTCTGCGTTACCATAAATCCTAATTCCTCTAGGAACTGGCGGATCAATACCCCCAAAATCATCAATGACAATAGCCACTTTGTTATTTCTTAAAGTATTCTTGTATTTAGTAGACTTCAAAATACTCGTTCCTCCTATGAAAAAAAATTTCCCATCAAAGTCAAAGCCAACAGGTACAACATCTGGCTGTAGGAGCCTATTTTTCTGTGATGAGACTGATGCTGTAGCTATCCTTGCAAGGTTTTGTGACATGAGATATTCAATTTCTTTCTGAGAAAAGAGTGTATAAGGCATTATGAAATTATAAGCATTTTGAAAATATTAGCTTATGTGCATTTTTTGATGGCCTCTAACTATCATCTTGCTATTTTCTGTATTTCTCTAAAGGTCTTTTTTTGATTATGATATAGGTCTATAATGTAATCTTCCGTTTCTTGTCTGTTTATTAGTTGCATCTTCTATATAATGAATAAATTCTGAAGCTTTAAACATTATTATCATTTGTTACCATATGGTTTCTAAGTATTATTCATTGGTTCCAACTGATCGCATATGATTTCATCTGTTTTCACTGTTACCAAAATCAATCTGAGCTGCTTGACCCCATAGTTAACTTCATCCCATTAGATAATACACACAGTATCCGATACGATACGGAATTACACACCTCTTGTCTGATTCATCTGATTGATTGAGCATTGGCGAATCGGAGATCGAAGCAAAGAAGAGAATTGAGTCAATACCATGAGGATTAGACGTAGACCTATTATTATTATAGCATGGTATCGTGACGAGAATTGAAGAGAATCTAAATTACAGAATCTGACACCTTGGTAGATAAACTTTGGTTTTCAACTTACACTATCGTAAATGATGATCAAATATTCATGGAGCTAGTATCAAACAGCCTTGATATCTATCTTCTAGTAAAAAGAGTACTTTCAAGATCACATAGTTATACTTGATGGGATACCTAGATATTTTAATTCAATACATACTAAACCAATTATTAGTAGTAATAGAAGGTCGGCATAAATATCTAGTTCACATGTTCTGTTTGATTCTATTATGAAATACAGAAGTAGAACTGAAATTGTTGGCCTCATCCTTGACGCCGCGAACGGAGGAGGAGCTACCAAGACAAAAATAATGTACAAAGCATTTCTATCATTTGCTCAGCTCCGAGAATATCTTACAATGTTACAGGACAATGGACTTATCGAATTTGAAGGTGGACGGCAAACATACAGAACAGCAGAAAAAGGAATGAAATTATTAGAAATTTATGAAAAGATGTCTGAATTGGTACCACCACTTGCTCCAACTACTGACAACAGGATCAGAATCGGAGGCTATTAGGAATGGATCAGAGAAATACAGCAAGATCGATAATGTTTGCCGTCGTTGCGATGGGAATAGTGTTCTCGGTGAGCGGGCTAGTTGTGGGACAAAGCATGCAAACAGCTGATGCAACGCACCCAGGCCATAGGCACCACAACGATGAAAATGACAACAATGGTAATAACCCAGCAGCAGCCTCTAGCCCTGCTAGCAGCAGCAACGGCAATGGTGACGATATTGG
>JAATVR010000578.1 GCA_014523665.1 Nitrososphaerales archaeon TH526 | reverse complement strand
TCAATGGCTTACAATGGACCGGCATTGGGGGCTCAAGCAGGAGAAGCAAAAATACGCGAAGTTGTCATGGCTGGGGGCTTCAAACAATTCAAGCGTGCCACACAAACACCATTAAACATTGTATACGAAGCAATGATATAGTGTTTCACATGCTATATCGTCAATTCTGAATTTATCTGCTTGAGATGATTAAAGTGGTGGTAATGGAGAAGCACAACGAGCAAACTAATATAGTGATCATTAAGCTACCTACACTGAAAAAACAAATCTAATAGTACTGAGCAGTCAGCAACGGATTCTAGATAACATCCGCAGCATCCAATCAGGACAGTGAATCTCAGGTCCGATTCATTTATTCGTTAGGTGAATGCATTGCAAACTGCATGTCCTAGAAACTAAACCTATAATAGTTGTGTTTTCATATGTCCTGCTATTTTGAATACTCCTCTATCATTGATTCTGGTGTTGGCAACGCGGAAGATGCGAATCTCTTTGCGGTCGAGTGTCGAATGTCCACGACATAATTAGAATCGGAAATATAAAAAGAATATCTGCAAAAACCAAGTTGTCGCTTGCGGAGATATAGTTAAGCTTGCAATAAAACTTGCTTGGTATTATCACACTATTTGATATATTTATTTCCAACTATAGTAATGGATCATTTCATACTGTTTCTTTTATCTATTTCATAGAGTACCTCGTTAATGTAGTCTTTAATATCTCCCTCTTCCAATGATGATTGTATGCTCGATTCGTTCTCCATTTCTGTGGACAGTTTTTGTGTTAGGTGGAACCACTTTTTTCTGAACCTGTTGCTCCATTTGTGATGGACCGATGTTGTCTAAAAAGTGTGAATGACCTCTGAGAATTTCCCTAACATTTCTACGAAGCCTTGCGTCCTGAGCAAGTGCGATGGCAACGGAATATATACCGATTAATAGCAGAGTAGCTGCGAGTCCTAGAAAGGCAGTCGTGGCCAGCCCAAACGGAGGATATGGTGCAATGTTCAATTGAGTAGCTTGATTGAATGTAAAAAACAAGGCCAAACTATACCCTGGAATGAACAATGCACTTCTTATCTGAATACTGGAGATTTTTCTGCCAGTGCTCCAGAAAGCCATGCCGAATAAAATGCCTCCAATTGGTTTAGTTGCTACAAAAAATAAAGTATAGATAATGCTAAAGTGATTGGCGATGCGAGTCGATAATCTAGTAGTGATTCCAACAATAGAGGCTGAAATTGCAAAATGAAATAAAACAGAGGAAGACTTACTAAAGTCCAATATTTTATCTTGCCCAACCTTTTGAAGTAGTTGTAAAGGAGGATGGAAGTTGCGATCCAGGTAAGTAAATATGAAATGATAGATGATACCTGATAACTTATTGTTAGCACACTGAAGGGATCTACATATGGTACGAATGTGTTCCCACGTGGAATGATGTACGATGAAAAACTTGACAACTGTTCATTTACAAAGAACAAGGTAATGGCTACATTTACTAATATACTACCGATAGTCATAGTATAAAGGAATACTATCCTACTTTTCTTGTTCAAATGCCATGTAATAAATTTGTATACTAAAAAACCCATAACAAATATGCCTTGAAGAAAACTAATGGAAATAACGAGCTTGAGCAATAATGAGTCATAACTTGAATTCTCAATTACCTGAAAGAATGTGATTAAAACAACTACGGCAACAATGTATTGAACTGGAAACATTATCATGGATACTAATCGTAGTTGATATTCCATACCTATTTTCTTTGGTTGAATAGATCGTGTGATTGAGGCAAGTCCGAAAAGATATACACCAATGATAAAGTAAAAGACAAGACTGTCAGTAGATAAGAGGGGTGCATTAAACGAAAAGAGTGAAATCTTGACAAACGACGTATCTACAACTAGTGTGAATATGTGATAAGTACATAATAAAAAAAGGCTTGCTGAATACAGAAATATTAAGATATGGAGATATTCGCATTATGCATTCACTACCAAAGAACTGTAAAAATAATCTTGACGATTATTTTAGTCAATTCCTAAAGATATGTAACTTTGGATCATATTTCCCCGCAAGAAGCTACGATAAAAAGCACTGTTTATAACCATAGCTAACATATGAATTTGCAAATGTATCTTGCTACATTTTTACCCTAACTCGATGCTTTATCATTTTCGTATTATTCATCATAGTTTCTTAATATTCAATTGGATCTATCCAGGGTATCTCAGCAACAATTCCAACCCTTTTTCCCATTGATTCGTCCCCTTATGGAACAAGCTATCCTGAATGGACTGCTAAATGGTGGCAATGGGTAATCTCTATCTCAAAACAAAGAAAATTCTAATTTAGATGTTAGAGGAGAAAAGTGTGGTATAATGCAGACAGATCCAAATGTCATGTTCTTAGATCCCACATTCGGTGGGAGCGCTGAACGTGACTGCGACATTTCTAAAGACAAGGCCATCCTTGTTCCAGTACTAACAGGAGAATGTGACCATTTATCAGATCCTGCAATAAAACCCGAGTCAGGATTGAAGCAATGTGCACTGTCCGTAAATGAAGGAGGGGTGGTTAAGGCAAGCCTCGATGGTACTTCTATAAATAATATTTCCAAGTACAGGCTACAGTCACCACTCTTTGAGTTCACGATCCCTGCCTACGATGCCTTTGGTGAAGGTCCCACGGGCACGACTAAGGCAATTGCCGATGGGTGTTGGATATTTCTGAAACCTTTAACTCCAGGTAGGCACCAATTAGAGTTTTCGGGTGACGTAATAGATCTTATGGGGAAGAATAGTTACGCTATAGCAGTAAAGTACAATCTAGAAATTGTCCCATAAATTTTTCGTTTGGGTGCTCCTTAAACCGAATGTTACGGTTTGGCGATGCTCCTTATTCCGCAATACGCAGAGGTTATATAATTATCTGCAGTTCTAGATGAAATGTATATCCAATAGCGTTTATCTCTTGCAGGAAGCTTCATAAGTATACGATACCTGGCAGCAGACCACTTACCAAACCTGCCTTTGTGAATTAGGTTTAGTTTAGTGCCTAGAGACGCTGAATCTTCGTCGATCTGAAAGCCATCCCAATCCTGAGGAGGAATGTAATATTTGTCCCATTCATTTTCTGAGGAAAACATGGAAAGACCATCGATTGTAAGCTCCAAATGTAGTTTAGTTCCCTCCAGTATCCCTTTTTTAACCTCTTTGATCGGGTCTACGTAAAACCCTCGTCTGCGCAGCAAGTGCAAACTGGGATAAATAATTGTTGGTCATGTGTCACGGTGATCTTTTTCACTAACGGACCATCATGTTCGAAATCAATACTTGTTCTCAAGAAATATGGATCGGAAATTTTGTCAGGATTCTTTGAAGCAAGTTGAATCTAAAACTTTTCCAGACATTCAGAATACTTTGAATCACCAGGAGAAAGTAGATCGAATGAGACTTCATTACTATTGCCTAATTGCTTCTTTGCCCAAATCTTAGACATCAAATCTTCATATTAATATGTCATATTTTAATAATTGGTCTCGAATAAAGCGGTTCTACGATATTTGTATGTTATTTACTCAAATTAAGCACATAAAAGTCGATAGCAAAAAATAATCAAAATTACTGCAGCAAAATAACTTGCTGAAAGTACGAGCAAAATAACCATTCTTTTTGAACATCAATAATTTTGGAATAATTCATATCGCCAAACAAGAAATACAATAATTAAGAAAAACTGTAAGATTGATTTTGTGGATTAACGAACTATTGTTCTTGCATAGCGAATGCTCTATAGACTCCCTTGTCAAGATACAAGCCGCTACTGGTCCACAACAATTCGGAATAATAGTGGTACTGGTTCTCACACTATCAAGCTGCCCTTGGTGGTGGTACTCTTGATAAATGGGAATTGAATACTATTAATTAGATGCTTGTACATTTAATCTTTAGATCCCGAAATGTTTTTCATTTTTATTTTGCTCCTTGCGCCGAAACCTTATGGATGCCAAGTAATCACGTATTGGTAAATTAACTTATCAACAAGTATTCTCAAATCCGGGGTGCCTTGAATCAGGG
>JAATVR010000577.1 GCA_014523665.1 Nitrososphaerales archaeon TH526 | reverse complement strand
GCATTGGTTCCTATTATGACTGGGTCAGATTTAATAAAACCATAGATAACCCATAGAAACAATCCACTTGCTATAAGACTCATTAAATAAATAGATAAATCGGACATCTTTTTGGTCTTGTAAGCTTTCATTATCTGAGGTATGGATGATGACATTACCAATATACCAGCGATAGTACCAATGATATCAACCCACGCAACGAGATCATCTAACACGAATCATTGACTGCGGCATTGGATATAAGAGAAAACAGCTTAATTTTAATGGGTAATCTGATAGGATGCAGTTCCATAATCTAAATTTGTAAACTTCCCTTCTAATTCCTCATAACCAAGTCTGAATAGGGTTAATCTTGTTCGCCCCGTAAATAATGAGTATTGGATCAAAAAACACGATCAACTGTATCTACAGAGTGCGCCAGCAGTATAGAGGCATTACGTGATTTACTAAGCTCATGCCATATAACTGAAATTTCCGCGAGTTTATCACATCTATCCAATGGGGTAGAGTATTCGTTTGTAGAAATAACCTGCGACGATGGCATACAGTATGGTTTACAGGCTTATGGAAAAGAGGCTCTAGAGCTAAACAGAATAGCTCATGAAAATATCTCCAAAGAGCAATTAGCTCCAATGATCACTGCTAACTGTTTTTCACAATAGGCTTTTTCCCCTATTCCAAGATATAGTTTATCGTCATATCTTTGAGTTTGTCAGGTTTTATCTTAACTAGCTCATCTGGATTTGTATGATGAAATTTACAGAATAATGACACATGAACTGCATAAACCGTCTTTGTACTCTTTGATTTCAAACCATCGATCAAAAGTTTGCATGATTCATACTGAGATACAAATGTAACAGCGTTCATGTGTAGTACAGATTTTATAAAGCTCTCCCAATAAACGTAGCAATTAATTTGGTTATTCCTGATTAAACATTCTGGTTGAATATTCTGCCAATTTTCTCAATGCTTGAATTCTCTGCTCCCTTTCTATTTCAGCTCCTTCAATTGCAGAAGAAAGATAACTTATAGATTTATCATAGGTCTTACGAGCTACTGGATATGGTACGCCGTCTTTTCCACCATGAGCAAAATTATATTTCACAGGATCTTGCCAAGATGCTTTTGTTCCAAAGATTATTTCACCGATAAGAGATAGAGCTCTAACTGCTGCTGGTCCGATTCCTGGAATAGAAATTAGTTCATAATTTTGGGGTTGTATATCGTAACTTTTTCTGAATGCGTCCCAGTCTAATCTACGAGGCATTTCATAATGTTCCCCGTATTGTTGATCGTTAGCATTATTGTTATTTTTATCCATGATCCAAGTATCTAATGTATTCTTTTTTTCTCGATTAGTATGGATCAGTCTTCCGACTTTATATACGGATGATTTTAGATTGTTCATATCGCCAATCGCCATTCGCCAACTCCACGCATATTTTTTGATTGTCTGCAGAGCCGATTGAAGTCATATTGAGAATATTTGGACTTTTACATTCGCTGATAATTCCTGCATGTGGTTCGGACACGAAACTCTTTAGATTTTCAGAATTCCAATGGTACCTTCTTGCCATTTTATTATGAGGATTCATTCCTTGTTGTATTATAGCCCAGTCGCCGTGTTGGTCAAAAAGAATTACATGGTAATATAAAGAGTAACAGTCTTGTACTGCAGCATTATCTACTTTTGCGGCCATTCTGCTTGCATACAACAAATCATCAATCTTGGTAGAGGATAAATTATAATATCTTTCAGCAAGTTTCGGGATGTCATTTTTTGTTTGTGTAGCCTTCTTTCCTTTACCGCCCGCAATAGATATCGCGTGAACATCTTCCTTAAGCGATTGCTTCAAAACTCCTGTAACTACCGTTGTAACTCCTGAAGAATGCCAATCAAACCCAAGAACACAGCCAAAAGCTTGAAACCATAGTGGATCAGATAGTCTCCTTAGAAACTCACTTTGTCCATATTCATCTACAATTATTTTTGATATCGAATTGGAAAGTTTGATCATTCTTCT
>JAATVR010000576.1 GCA_014523665.1 Nitrososphaerales archaeon TH526 | reverse complement strand
TTGGACCGATCCACTTGTAATAACTGCTCCACAGCCAACGCAGACAGTCTCTCCAGACTCGGGATCTGTGATCACCGAGTAATGCTTTTCCCCGTCACAATGCTTGACTACCTCATTTCGCGGCAACACACGCCCTCTACACATAAACACGTACGCAAATCGAAGATTTAATACCTTTGAAATGATAATAAGGAGCCATCCCTCAAAATTTGGATCGCTGAATACTATTTGAGTGATTGGGGTGCAGAAAAATGTGATCGATTCACCTTCAAGATACTCAATTTGGTGTCTGGATCCCCAAGTGTAATTTTGTGGGGTAAATTACCCACTTATATACCAAATATCATTTCAAAACTTCGTCCATTTGAGGGTCACAGATTCAGTACCACATGTTCGACCCAGACTTAATCTTGGAGTCAGTAGTAAGAAACAAATACTTTTTCTTAAAATAAGAGTGGATGAGATCCTACGATAGGCTTTTGGCCATACACGCTACAAAAATACATCACACGTCATAGTACATATAGAATTGCTGTAGTCTTGATTCCCTTTTTTCTTCAAACTCTCGTACCATGGAAATCTCATTCTCCTTAAGGTCGATGTATGTTTCAAGGCATTCGTCATTGAAACACGAATTAGTCAAATAAAGATGATCACTTTTCAGTGCTACAATGGATTCTTCAAGACTCCCTGGTACTGATTTGATCCCAAAGTCCATTCTTCGTGAATCAGACATCTTGTAAATGTTCTCATCAACAGGATCTCCAGGTTCAATTTTTTTTCTCATACCATCTAGACCCGCGGCCACGATGGCCGAGAATGCCAAGTATGGGTTGCAAGAGGGATCCGGCGCCCTAAACTCTATGCGTTTTGAATCTCTGCTAAGTTTGTCGTTAATGGGTATTCTCACTATCGCTGACCTATTTCCTCTGGACCAGGCAATGTAAACTGGTGCTTCAAACCCAGGTACCATTCGATAATATGAATTGACGGTAGGAGACGTTATTGCGACTAACGATCTGGAGTGATCTAGGATGCCTCCAATAAAATATCTGCCTGACTGACTGATATTAGCATACTGGTCGTCTCCATCAAAGAAAATATTTTGGCTAGATAAGGTCTTGCTAGAAGAAGAATGTCTAGAAGATGCAGAGGATGAAGACGAGGATTTATCCCATAGACTTACGCTCACATGCATTCCTGAACCATTATCCGCTTTAGCACCTGTAGGGTCAGTCTCATCGAACAAAGGTTTAGGCATAAAGTTCGCGATTTTATTGTGTCTCTTGGCTACATTCCTTACAACGTCCTTGTAGATTTGAACATTGTCAGCGGCATCAGTAAGCTTACTATGCATGAAATTAATCTCTATCTGTCCTGTGCTAGCAACTTCGTGATTCAAGTTTGTAACCTTAATTCCATAATATTTTTTCAATAGGTTGGCTACCTCGAATCTAAATTCTACAAGAGAATCCTGGAACGGAGGCGCGTCATAGCCCCCCTTTCTGTTTATAGGGTACTTTCCCACACCATACTGCTCTTCAGATACAATCATACTTGATGCTGAAGATTGTGAGTTAGTGAAAGATGGGAGCGTTTCGTTAGCCTCGTCACTGGAACGATTGTTTGTGTCAATAACATTCTCTACCTTGTCTCGAAATGAAATATCGTCAAAGACGAAGCACTCAACCTCAGGCCCAATCTGACATGTCAGGTTTGACTCTGCTAGATATTCTTCCATGTTTTCGGAGACAAATCTTGGATCCCGAGATAACCGTCCGAATCCAAAACCTTTGTGAACGTTTGCAATTACCGAACCAAGGGTGAAGTTGGAAAAGAATGGATTTAATCTCAGCGTATGTCTGTCAGGGACTAGAAGAAGATCTGACTCATTTATTTCTGCGAACCCTTTCACTGAGGAGCCATCTAGCCCTATACCCTTCTTTAGGAATCCATAGAGCTCATCATAGTCGCTCATCACATATTTAGCCAGAAATTTTCCAAGCAGATCAGTGTACCTAAACTGAAGAAACTCTATACGTTGTAATTCTTCTGAAAACCCTATGCTTCGATTAGCGTCAACGTCTGTAACGTAAGCATCATAGTCGCTTCCTTTGGGATGGTATGACAATTTAGTATTTATTTTCTAGACGGTCGTAAAATATATAATCTTTAGGTTTAGAAATATTTACATTTCATGGAAGTTGGGTATAATATTCTTTCATTTGTAAATCATGTTCTGGACAAGTTCATACCGCAATTATGCAGTATGTAATGGTTGCCGCCTGGCTATTGATTTTAGCACACACCGATCAGCTAATGCATTGGAGTAAGTCAGCAAAATACTATGCAGAGTCTGCATTTTAGCCCTAATTCTACTACTATGAAAGCTATTTATCCCTAATTAGGTAGCTAGTGTTTGAATCATTGAAATGGTAAGCTCTGCTATTTAGGAGATATGCCATACTTCCATTGGTTCGTCTCCATCTCCTCTAGAAATGATAGTAGAATAGCTTCGAGTATTTCTACGATTCTACTTCCTTTTTCAACTGTTGCTTTCCTTGGTGCTCCAGTGGTACTAGTATCTGATAGCTCATTGAATTTCCAATAAATCCTCACGTTGGTCGGCAATTTCGGTATCACATCTTTAGGCGCATTACTCATTTGCACCAAATCAGGTCGCACAGCAAGCATTGCAGAAGTCTCTGCTTCGCCACCATGACCCAATCCATCGCAGACGTCAAAAAGATTGTGCCTAGATTGGCCGACCAGAACCCACCAAGCCTCTAGACAGGCAATTACTACCTTTGGGTGCTTGTTCTTTACATACCTGGATGCAATCTCTATTGGTGCAATGTTTCCATCATGACCATTTATGATTAGAATCCTTCTAATCCCATTCTTTATTATGCTTTCACATATGTCTTGAATTATCCTAACCACAGTGCTGGATTGAAGACTAATCGTCATTTGATAATCCGCGTGATGTGAGCTCATGCCATATGGAATGTACGGAAGAATTATTGCATCTTTTAATTTGGCTGCGACTCTCTTGAGCAGTTCAGTCGGAAAAATAAAATCTGCTCCAAACGGCATGTGATCACCGTGATTTTCACATGCCCCAATGACAATTATTACAGTAGTGTTCTCGTTGATACAACTCTTTACTTTGAGAGCGTTCATAGATGCAAGTTCACCACCACCATTCCCGTCATTCTTCGATTCAACTTTCATGTTATTTCTCTAAGGAGAAAGTACCTTAAGTGTATTAGATTTGAATTCTTCGATAATGGTCAGAAAGGACAATTTAAGCGAATAAACGAATTGGTGGCTCCGATAGCAAAATGTAATGCGAGCACCTATAATTCAAGACCGTGATTCAGCATGCACTTCAAGAATTTTGATTATTAGTCAGAACGATTTGTATTGAAAATATGTACAGATCTTTCAATATCAAAACATTTAATCACTACTAAATGCTGTCTCAATGCAAATCCTCCAAGGAACCATTCGGGTTAGTGGTGATTGTCGATGTGAATCGGGCTGATCTGTTAAGTGAAGAGGAATCACTAAGTGCAGACATATCTGCCTTCTATTCTGTTAATCTCAAAGACTATTTTTTTCATGGTTTTAGTAATTTCAACCCTGCAATCCATTTGAAATTAAGGTGCAAATGAGCCATATCATCAATGCACCCATAAATGTCAAAGCATCGTTACGGTCAATATTATTGATTTAAAGTTAACATCATCCAACCGTCATTGCAAAATGATTCGTACTACTTAAATAATTTGTATTAACACAATTTTATACTGTGATTTGCTTCACACCTCGATAGCGAGACAGGACACTTCTAAATCCCAGAAATTTTTGCGGGCTAATAGGAGTTCGATTGAGTGTCAAGACAGCAATCATTTTGATCGAATTCGTAATATCCGAAAAGTGCTAAAGACAGGCGAAAAGGTCTTGGCTATCGCACTTCAACCTAGAATGCTCCCAGGTAGTTCCTACCTAACTCCTAATATCATCTACGCCACAAACTCGAGAATCTTAATAGTGGATCCACACGTAGCAGATGTCAGAGAGGAAAATGTTAGTATTCCATATGATGTAATAACCCGCATAAAGTTAGAAGAAGCGCCATATTTTACTTTGGCAATCAAATTTGAATCGCCAACTCTAGCTAATGCAGTGGGATTAGGCATGATCCATGGATTAGTGGGGGGAAAAAATCGCAATGAAAGGATTATTGATACAATCCCTAGAGAGAAGGCTGAAGAATTGATGCATGCAATACTGTGTGCAATGAGTCGCAACAGGATTAAATTTAGAATCCGCAATTTAAGCGAGATCAAAGTTAGGCGCACGAAGTATTATAAAAAACAGTGGTAGTTTGTGTACTTTGAATATTTATAAGTCTCAAGATTTGAGTCAGTAAACTCAAGCTGTTTAACAAGAACGAATAGGTGGTTATTTACTTCCCTCATCTGACGGTAACTTCTAGAATCTGTTGATGTCCATATCCGGCCTCAGAGATCCAATACCTTTTGAATAAGGTAGGAACACCTACCAAAACAGAAACGGTTGGAAAAAAGATAGACAAATGGAATCAACGGAGAAACAAATTGAGAATTGGAAGCGATCCAAAGACAAGTTACAGCTGCACATTAAAGAGTGGATATTACTACCATGAAATTACAGGAGCCGTAGTTAAGAATGAAGTTATTTTTGGTGTTGCTAGTTTGTTCCTTCAACGCTGGAATTCTTTAATACACTCGCAAGATCCTTAGATATAGTATCAATTACTCGACTTACCTCCTCTTTACTCTCTGAGTGATAGATGGCAATAGCTAACACCTCTATTTCTTTTTGCAGAGCATTCATCATTTTAGATTCTAGCTCAAAAAACCGATAAAAATTGCCAAGCTCTCTAGCAAGGGTTATGCACAAGGATATTATAACTCCATTTGGTGCATCCTTTCCTACCAAGCCCTCAAATTGTTCAACCAGACTGTTAACTGCTTGACGTCTCTGTGCGAAAATTTGTTGCAAAGCATCATTGGTTGGGTCTACTTGAGTCATATCCTTTACTCCTCAAATTCTAGTTAAGAAGGTTAAGCTTACTTAAGCTTTCTTTTATTAGAGAATCCATAACTATGCTCCTAACTCTTGTTTTTATCACCTCTCTTATTTGTAATCACTTCTGAATCCAACTTATGGTTTGGATGGCCACTTTTCTTTTTTCAGTAATAGACTGTTTATCTAACCATTTAGAATACTCTACTTTCAGTCCTCAAAATGTTTCCAATGACCCTTAAGACGTAAAATGCAAAAGCTTGTTCTGATTGTTGGATCAGGATGTCAATTGATTTATCTGTGCCGCCCAGAGCTTGGTATAAGTATGCAGGAATATGGATCAACAATCTTCACGAAGGACGCCACTCAGGAAGTATTTTGGTCCAACAGGGGATTCTTAGAAATGCGTGTATCTTATAATTTAGTATAAGATATAGGGTGTTTCGATATTAGCATTACTCTACCAAAAGGATATAACTACTCATTCTTTGAATAGCTTTGCTCTCACTATTGGCAGTATTTTATTCAATATGATGCTATCATGATCCGAATGGGTGTCGAAAGATGTCATCAGTACTGGATAATCAATGTTTCCAACATATATGGTAGCACGCTTTAGCTTTTCATATAGAGTAAATGAGTAAATCACCTTACCAAGCTTCGATTCCATTTCCAACCTACTGTTCATTCTCATTACAGTATCTATAGAGTATATCTCTGACTCGGTCTGGTCCAAGTAAGGGACAAGGCCTTCTCGATAATTAACGGCGACTTGCTTACCGTACTTATCGGCAATACCAACAAATCTTATCGAGTTATCAGATTGTATAATCTGCTTGCAAAGTTCATTTAGTTCAATCCCTTTCATCCAACAACTTTTTGTCATCCGCATTTAATAAATGAATATAAACCAATTCTTACAATTGAGTCTTATTGAAAAAGATAGACGCAATTGTAAGAGCCGAGAGAATGCCTCTTATAAAAGAGCGTCTAAGGGGTATGGGTGTAGCTGGGATGACTATTTCAACCGTGATGGGTTGGAGCAAGAATAGGGAGCTTCACCTCCAGTGGAGAGGTCAACCAGTCTCTTATGACCTTATCCAGAGAGCCAAATTTGAATTGGTCATTCCTGATTCCCAGGTTAAAGAAATCGTTTTGGCTATAATAGAATCAGCAAGATCCGGGAAGAATGGTGAGCAGGGGGATGGGATGATTTTCGTCTCGAGTGTGGATCACCTAATGAACGTCAAGTACTTGGGATGATGCATTAGCAATATTCAGCCTCGATAGCTGGTTTTATTTGATGAGAGATTGCGATACAAGCAGTGTGTCCTCTCAATACTAAGCAACAAAAAGCTGGATGTGGGAGCTCGTTTCACTGAATACTGTTCGGTATTTCACGCTAGTTTCCTTAATCAATGGTAGGTGAAAGATAAATTTGAATAAAGACTAGATTCACTCTTGATTAAGAGATAAATTACGAAAAATCCCTCTTTGCCGTGAATTCAGAAGATTATGAACAGACAACCCCATTTCAAATTGGATTAAATTAAATCAAAATTTATGTAATACTTATCAGGTTAATCCAAATTAACTGAAAATAGCCTAAATGACTCAATCACTTAATGATTGTTAGGTTCAAATCCAAATACATGAAATATGTCGCATTGTCAGGCTTCTTCGGGCGGTTCGCGATGATGTTCGGTACTATCGGAGATACCCAGAGTTAAGCAATCGCACAAATAGCGCGTGCACCATCGAAGAATGGAGATAGCAGCAGCGATCAGTCCTCTTCAAATAATCCTTCAACCAATTACTACGGTGGTGGCGAAAGTAGCAACTCCGGCTCCTCCGATTCATCGAGATCAAACAATGCCAATGAAGGTCAAGACAGCGGAACTTCCGACTTAGAACAGGAGACATCAGGAGAAGAAAGTATATTCTGATTTTGATGAAAGACTCATGTTAGTGGAACAAATAATTTACAAAGTAAACCAGAATATTGCTGTAGTTGGTATGCCAGCTCTTGAAAGGAAAGGAGCAAGATCTTTTTTTCATTAATCTTAGAAAGGTAGACTAGCTATAGGTGAGTCGAAGCCATTGACTTGGTCTTGGATTGCTCTGCACATCTGATTGCCTCCCAAGGAGCCCATATATATAACATTAGAAACCAAAGGCAACTAGGGCATTTCCTTGAAACAATCTGGAGAGTGTCCAACTAATGTGTACGCATAAGCCTTAAGATAGAAAAAAATCCTAAATTCAAATCGACACTTGGCTAGAGTTGAGTAAATGCTATGGGAATGGGACACCCCCTCCTGCTGTTGAGGGGATCTTTGATTCAATATCACCATCATTCTTAGCCTCTTTTTGATCTTTATCCTTATTATTGCCCTTATCACCGTTATCGTCTTTGTTATTTTTCTCGTCATCGTCATCTGCGGTAGAAGAACCATCGGATGAGCGAGGACAGTCAACAAGAGAAACAATAGCTCTATCACACGATGACGATCTTTGAGCGTGAGCCTCGGGAGCTACTTCAGTGAAGCCGCCTAACCCTGCAGGAATGAGTACCAGTAGCACTACAATGATGGCCAGAGATGAAAAATGTACCTTATTCTTCATGTTTATCTCGCTCAAATGAGTTTACATCCTACATTCCAGGACCATTGTTATTTGATTTTAGTACTTGTCTACGATAACATTATAGTATAATATAATTCTACACGATTTTGATTTGCTATAAATTTTTCTGATCGCCACGACCGAATAGCTATCTATTAAGCGAAACTATCAATCTCATTGTATCATTATTTCGATCATGAAGAGATTGCTTTAATGCTGGACCATTGACAAGGAAAATCTTAATTTGTTATCGCATGAAATCTATTATCACTAAAACGCATGTGGAATTTTCTACATTCTGTTCAGCCTATGGCGAACTTCACAAATTCATAAATTCTCAATGCATTCTAATGTCGTAAGAATGGTGTATAAGTTCGACTATCCAAGCTAGCTACTGTCTGGTTTGCCAGAAATACCAACAAAT
>JAATVR010000575.1 GCA_014523665.1 Nitrososphaerales archaeon TH526 | reverse complement strand
CCTATTGGAGATACAACGGGACCACCTCCTATTGGAGATACAACGGGACCACCTCCTATTGGAGATACAACGGGACCACCTCCTATTGGAGATACAACGGGACCATCTCCTATTGGACCAGGCAAGTCCGTTGGACCCTTCGAGGATTTTGAAATCCCTAATATTGATGTCCCGGATGTAAAAAGGATAATAGAAGAGCCTGCAAAAGAGATAACGGGATCCCTTGAAAATACACTTAGCACAATTAATCCTAACATTCCAGTATCTACTCTTATGATTGTTGCTGTTGTTGCCGTAGTAGCAATTGGAGCAGGAATTGCATCATTTTCCAGACATCATCATGGTCGTAGCAGTATCTCACATTCTTCACAGGATCAAACTCAACAAGATGATACAGAAGAAGAGCAAATTTATGAGGATGTGCAAATAGTTACACAAGGAGGTATAGAAGAAGTATAAATGGCATTATCAACAAGTCGTTATACTACACCTTATTATGATTACGGTAATGATAAAGTACGACAAGAACTAAGATCATTTTTCTGCCATGCTATTGAAGGGAATGAAAAACTAAACCAATTAGAAGGTATTAAAACAACCGCAGATTGGTATAGACAACAAAGGGATTTTAGAGAAAAACTAAACCAAGAAAATGGTAATCGAGGTGCTGTTATATTTTCTGCCATAGGAAATAAAATGATAGAGATACTTCTTGATAAAGTGCATCCATACTATACTAACTCTATAATAAAGGCTATTGGAATTAAGACGCAATACCGGCAGGGTTCAGTGGAAACTAATTTTGAAATTGGATATGTTGCAATGAAACCATATGTGGAATACATCAAATATTATCATCAACAGCAAGTTGCTTCTGTAAAATTCGTATTTCAACTAGACACTAACACAGCCATAGAGAAGCTAAAAGTCCCTGCTGATAACAAACAAGGCAATAAATCAATAGATATAGAAAAGATCAGCATAGGGCTAAAACTATTTCTTATAGAGGTCAAAATATCAACTTCTCATATGCCACTACCTTTCATGTCTTTTAACGGACAGCTGAAATTAGCAGATAAGGAACTCGAAATAAGGAATATTTCATTACCTTATTCCAAAGATTCCTAACCTTTTTTATGGAATCCTAAACCTAGGATTAGCAAATCGAGAATATTTGCTTACATATACTTCTTGGCTGACTTTAAGTAATCCCTATTGCTACCTTGCATGCTAATGTCTTCATTATCACGCCAATTTTATATGTAATATATGCTAGATATGAATCATAGTATTTAATTATTCCTTCGCCTACTTTGCGAACAAATTACAATTTTGGTAGTTTCTTCATTCCTGTATTTTAGAAAATAATTACCAATTATATTTTTATAGCAAGATCATAATAATCGATCTTAAGTTCAGGAAAAGTAGAAGTTCTACGCCGACATGCTTTGCGGCTATATTTTTAGTAATGATGACATTATTAATAACAACAACAGTAGTTTTTATACCTACAGTAATGGCGCAGGGGAAAGCAGATCCACCAATTGGTCAATTCGGTAACCCAAATGATTTTAGAACAGGCCCACCAATTCCTAGTTGTAATGCAGATTTTAACCAAGGACCACCAGATGATCCGTTAAAAGGATGCAAAGTTACTCCTGGAAGATAACTCTATTTTTCCCTTTTCTTTATTTAGCGTGTTAGAAATCATATGCTGTATTCTACGGATGGCCTGAAGCAACACAATTATTTGACAATCCTATGGTTTGAAAGAGCCCCCATTATCATAATACGATCTTATCAGAAACAGAAGAATGTCATCGTAAGTGAGTTCATTGCCTGTTTTAGACTTGCCATGATAGAGTTCATGGATCGTGGATTCTCAAGGTTTAATAGTTAGTTCGGGGTTCTCTGTTGGCATCGCACCTAGGAGAGTACCATGATTATTATGGTAGCCTAACGGAAGAACCTTCAATCAGCAAATCTTCTATTTCTTGTTTTTGTACTTCATCTAAATTTTGAATTACAGAATTTGAGGTACGAATAATCTCGAATTCCCGTTTGCGATGGACCTGCATCATACCAAGTCAAGTTAAGAATAGGAGTAGTACAACTTTGTTTAATAAGTTTAATAAGAAAAGGTGGCACTATATTTGCAATCATACTACACACTCTAATTCAATATTCGCTAGTTGATTCTAATCTTGCTAGAATACTAGAATCTAAGACGCTGACGTTCCAGCATTCAGTTAGCTATCCATATAGATTTTCTTACATCAATAAAGACTAACATGATATGTATGAAATACGACAAAAATAAGCTTGGAAAGAAATGTTTGAAGAGAGACGACAACTGGCACAAGAACAAAAAATTCACTTCGGTGGATAGAAGAAAAATACTATTGCCTGTAGCAGTAACAGTAGCAGTTTTTTTGTATTTCTTCTATCGGGAGCTGAAACATATAATTTATCATTGCTCCAACAAGGACTGGACTCGACGACGAGCGGTAATATAGGTATTATCTTTGGAACTGCTTATGCTAGTGATGACGAGACATCTAGACCTGAAGAGAGCGATAACGGAGACCAGGGAAAAGCCTTTGATGTAAGTGATGACAATGGTAATGACGACGATGCAGATGACACCCATATGTCGGATGATAACGATGTAACCTCTCTTAAAGAACATGGAGGATGGGATCCGAATGGCTTGAAAGAGTCAGATTCAGATTCAGATATACAAAATTCTGTTACAATGGTACAAGATGACTTAGGAAGCTCAGAACTACAGCACTGCATAGGATGCAAACTGGAATTTATGATAGAATACTAGTTAAATAAGATATATTACAATCTCACTTTTGGTTGATATAAGTTCTTTACGATGTATAAATTTCTACTTTAAAAGAAAAAAAGAGCGTATGTTTAATATTTTGTCTTGCTATGGGATTGATCTGCTGTACAGCTTTCCTTCTAATGCTAGTTTGTACATCTCTGCTACATATGGGTTCTTGGCTGGTGTTTCTGCTCCAAGTTCAACCAATCGTGCATATACTCTTACGACATATGCTAGAGCACCCATGAAAGCTACAACAACTCCCATGTTAAACATCCAGTGGTTTGGAACT
>JAATVR010000574.1 GCA_014523665.1 Nitrososphaerales archaeon TH526 | reverse complement strand
GTAACAAAAGCTGCTCCAATTATGGCCGCAGCAGGTTCTACCACCGCTGATAATTGACCGTACCAAAAGCTTCTTAGAGCAGAAAACCCCTCAGCCCTCAGAGGCATAGCTACAGCTGTTCCTTCAGGAAGATTTTGTAATCCGATGCCTATAGCTAGGGAAATCGCCGCTCCGACCTCCGCCCCAGGTATGCCTAGAGCCGCTGCACCAAAAGCAACTCCTATTGCCATTCCTTCAGGTATATTGTGCAGCGTAATTGCAAATACCAAAAGAATACTTCTATGTAAACTGGTCTTAGGTCCCTCCACGGAACTAATAGGAAGGTGGAGATGCAGAGGTGGTAATGTTTTATCGGTTAACCGCCTAAGAAGAACCCTACTGCGACGGGAAACCAAGTTGGAATCTGATTTTCCGGTTGTTGTAAAGCTGCCAAATCAATAGCTGGAACAAGTAACGACCAGCAACTAGCAGAAAGCATCACACCAGCAGCGAATCCTAACATAGCATCCAATACTTTTCTGTTAAAATTCTTCATACCAAACACTAATGCAGCGCCAAGCGCGGTTAATTACCAAGTAAAAAACGTTGCAATAAGAGCTTGCAAAATAGGACTCGCTTCAGTAAGGAAGGCTAACAAAGTGACAACGGAAGTAAAGTGGCGGGAGATATTTAAGCAAATTCGCATGGGCGCGCAAACTGTCGTCTTATTGTAGCAAGAACCATTGCTTACTTTTTAGACCTTATTTATGTTAACATACAGATTGGGACCATGGCCTTACCTGCAGATAACCAAGCAACCCATCATAATTCCGACGATGCCCATAGTAGACATGAGTACAAAGCAAAGATACAAGGCACAAGCCTGTTTAAGACCGATACAATCATGACGACTGTTTCGGACAAAATTCATACTCGGTAAAGGTTTCAGATATCAACACCATTCTATCGACTTAGAGCAGTTCCTGAGATTAAACCGTGATGTCTATTTTCCTCAACGAAATTGAGTAGCTGATAGGAATCGGTTTGTCTCTGCTCGTTGGATATGTAATTGGCGGGGAAAGAGAATCTAGGCGTAAGCCTGCGGGCATCGGAAGCCATTCATTTGTAATTGCAGGATCCATGATATTCACTTTAAGATAATCTGTCAAAATTACAATGAGTGAAGCAAGAGTTAGTCCAGCCATAGCTGCTTAAAAGATGGGTTTCTTGAACTCCGATTCCGTTTTGAGTCTCTTTTAGTCCAGCCATAGCTGCTTAAAAGATGGGTTTCTTGAACTCCGATTCCGTTTTACTTCTTTCTTTTCATTATTTTTGTCGATTGCTCAAATATTTGGTACAGAGGCTACAAGTCATCAAAAAACACTTAGGCTCAATTTAGCTCGATATTTGGAGTCTGCAAGAGGGAACAAACAGTGGAGATGGAGCCTAAAAATGTTAGATGAAGGCTAATTTTACTACTATCACAAGGTTATAATAGCGTGCTTATTACAGAACGTGTTACAAAGAAAGTAAATTATTGGTTAGGTATTATGAGTGAAACAGGTTTTAATTCGGATAGATTCGATAAGAGCACATCTGCTTATCAGAGTCCGTTCTCGAATATATGTAATGCTCTTGCCCATTCATTATCAAGCTCAAATCAGTTTAGTCTAAGATTATCTAATGCCTTTGCTGAATCCTACGTAGTATATCTGAATACTGTTTCCGAATATGGCAAGTCCTGGTCGAATATATATGAGCTGGAGAAAATTGTGCGAAGCAGAATCCGTAGGACAATTGATGAAAGGTTCAGAGAAAAAGATTTCATTGGCGCCCTTTCGGATACTATTAGCGACTTCTCAGAATTATCAAAGAGCATTGGTTTAGGAAAGATTTATCAGCTCCTATCCAATAGGTCGTCAGTTTGGAATAATGAATTCATCGAACCAATTAGACATACGTTATTTCGTACTCCCTCTGAAAAGCTCTCTGAGATGGAGGGTTACTCGCTTTTTCACTACAATAGTGGTAAGTCAACCCGAACCACTTCTGCTTTTACTGAAAAAGAAGGTGGATCGGTAATAAATCAAAAGAATACTCCAATACTTGTAGTCTACGCTTTTATAAATAGGCATTACATTCTGGATCTTTTGCCCGAAGTGAGTGTAATGAGAAGTTTATTAAAATCTGGCTTTGATATTTTTGCAACAGATTGGGGGACGCCTTCAGCATACGATAAGAATCTAACGATAGGTCATTTCGTTAATAAATATATGGACAAGTCTGTTGATTTTATAAGAAAGATTACGAAATCTGAGAAAGTGTCTTTATTAGGCTATTGTTGGGGTGGTGATCTTGCAATTATCTATTCCGCTCTTCATCCTGAAAAAGTAAAGAATCTTATCACTATTGCTACACCAGGTGATTTTGAGCTTGATGATTCTTTGCTTTCTGCTTGGGCTAAAACCATGAAGGAGAATTATCTTCTGGATACGTTTGGAAATCTACCGGGGATAATGCTAAATGCCGCATTTATCCTCAGAAATCCTATTGAATATAGTCATAAATATTTTCATTTTTTTGAACAGCCTCGTAGTTTAGAGTCGATAGCAGAATTCTTTGCGATTGAGACATGGCTATATGATAGTCCTCCAATAATAGGTGAGATATACAGAGAATTCATAGAACGATGCTATAAGCAAAATTTACTTATCAAGAACAGAATGAGAATAGAAGATAGTAATGACAACACTAGCATGTTAGTTGATTTGAAGAATATCAATATGCCATTCCTGAATATAATTGCCAAGAGGGATGATTTAGTAGCCCCCGACTCTAGCAAGGCTCTCAACAACGCATTGACAGAAAGCTATGACAAGAAGCTCATCGAACATAATTCAGGACATGTTGGCCTTATGATAGGTAAAAATGCCCACAAAGAACTCTGGCCTGAAGTAGGAGACTGGCTGAAAAAGAGATCGTAATGTTATGCTTGGGCTAGTTCACTAACTAGAATTAAATTAATGCAAAGACTAAGATGAACGAAAAACAATAATTCCGAAATTGCTATAGCTAACCGGTGCTATCTGCGTAGATACAAATGTAATTTATCATTACAGTAGACAAGAAATCATGATAAATGGTATATGTGTAGTCAGATAGAAGAAAATACCAATCTATGAATTGCTCTCCGCCTTGAAAAGAGGGAGTAATTCTTATAACGATACTATGCTCTGCCAAGAGATTCGAACTTGATGATCCTTTGCTTAATCTTTGAGATTAAAGTCATAGCGGGATAATGATCTTCAGGGCAATTCTGTCATCTGATAACATCTCAGATATCAGAGGGCATACCCCCAATGATGCATCAAGTAATATGTATGGGCATTTAACTACAATACAATATCGGACATTGCAAATGCGATCACAATAGGCTAATAAGCTATACTAAATGACAAATCATAATTGGGTTGAGGAATATTAAGAACTAGATTACTGAAATATAAAAATTTACATACTTGTGTTACCTACACTTCAAAAGTAAATATGAACATGAAAAAAGCTAAGCTCACAGTAAAACGGGACAAAAAGGAATATGAAGTCTCAACAAGATTAATTGAAGTAACTGACTCAATCCTATCTCTTATACATACTCTCAGCACTCCATTAGAAGAAAAGATTGCGATGGAAGATCAGATAAACAAGTTGTCACATGAAAGTAATTGTCTGCTTGATATAATAAGTAATATCAGCAAGAAGGATTATCAAAAGAAATTATTTCTTGCTTACCGGGAATTCTTGGAACGAAATATTGATGCTGTTAATCAAAGGATTAGTAAAGCATAGGTTGGCTAATTCAGACCTCCTTGAAGTGTCTTCTTCGTATTTTCGTTTTGTCAATTAATTCCATGAATAAGGACACCATATACTGATCCATTCGACATTATAATAAAAGGAATGAAGATTAAGCAAACAATTGATTCTTCAATGGAGCCTCTTCTAATAAGGATATGTTTTCCCACGCATGCACGGGTTTAGACTCTTTCATGGTTGACTTCACCAAGTCCATAAAAGATTCTCCTTCTATTATCTTAAAACACCACATGCATTTCCATTTACCCATGTCTCTTTCTAATACTATATGAAGGTACTTGCTTATTAACATAAGTGGGTATTAATCTAAGTGGAAAGCGAGAAAATAGTAATATGCAATAATAATAATAATAACAGAGACAAGACATCATTAGGTAGTATTAGTAAGCGAATTAATATATTAACTGATACTTCTGTAAACCGCTGAAAACATTTAGATGGTAAACCTAATAACTGTAGTCGATCACCTGCTTTGAGATACTTTTTCTTTGGATCAATATTTTAGAATGCATTGCATGGCAGTGTATGTAGAAATCATAGATACTTAAATACTCAATTCCTCTAAGAGGAATCTGTGTTAGGTTCGAAAAGTTGTAGAATACGTAACACACTAATATTTGACCACAAAGTGATTATCACCGTTGCAATATTAGCGGTTTCAGTAATACTTCTTCCTCTAGGATCTACAGCAACAGTAAATCCTACATCATAGCCTAGAAGTATGGTTACATTGCAAAATATACCTGCTACATATGCCGTGAGTATAGTACCAGGTGCAGCTCAAAGAGAAAGTCATCATCATTACTTTCATCCAACTATTGCAATCCCAATATATTCTACAGTTGCATGGTTCAACAATGATTTCGGCCAGCCACATACAGTAACTAGTGGAATTCCGGGAGGCTCCAATGTTGGTGCTATGTTTAATTCCGGTTTAATGCCAGCAACTGCAAATTCATTCTTTCAATACAGATTTGACAGCCCTGGCGATTTTGCATATCATTGTATAATTCATCCATGGCGAGTGGAGCTGTCTCAGTAAGTGATTCATTTGATAGATGTGTTAATTTTGAATTAACATCTGGAACAGGACCGGTTTGAACTTCTCTAAGTATTTTAGAACACTGCTTAATTTTGAACCACAGACAGTGCCACTGGATAGGACAACTCCACTTGCTTGCAATATCACTATCTTCAAGGATGGAACAATTCCTGAAAATCAGGTATTTTCAGAAAATTTTGTTACGGCCGGCGAACAATTGCCAATTGAATTAGTAAGAGGTGATAATGAAACAATTGTCTATGTGCCCGACTTTACGACTACTGGAGCTTATCATATTCAGGGACCAAAATTTAGCGAGAATGCTCACTACACAATAAGGTCAGGAATATCAGCTATAAATGGTAGGCCTCCAGAAGCTCCAATAGCGGATGACTTCAGATTGCAGACAATAGCGTAGATCGACCTAATGAATTATTATTTTACTTTTTCATCAGGTAAACATACCTTTGTATTATTGTTGTTACACATGCAGCCGGCGTCTGGAGGAAGGCTTGCAGCCAGTAGTAGAGTCTGACAAGGATAATGTAGTCGATTCCATAAAGAAATCTGATGTTTAATCATGTCATATTTCAAGTTCGAATTGTAAATGACTCAATTGAGAATCCCAAGAGCGCTGTTCTTCAATTAAGGGAAAAAGTATATGAAATACAAAGACATTACATTTGCAAATGTGCATGAATTGATCTGTCATGGGTTGATGTGCGCGGCCTCCAAAAGGGATGAATGCGCCTGGGTTGCCAATTCAAACTGGTTCTTCACTCAAGATTTGAAAGATTAAATCTGCAAGAATAACATAACATGACATTGTTAAAGATTCTTAACGCAAGTCCAGGATCCGGCTCGCCCGTGGATGTCATGCAATTAGATCAGAATATGATCCTGATGCTCAAGCATTATGAGAAACGAGTTAGTTATTGTCAATTATTGTTACAAAAATGGAGAGTTGGAATGCTTTGCATTGCAGAACACCAGCATGCCAAACAAGGCAATTCTTGCCTTCGACAATTTTATTTGATTGACAACAAGTCATAGAGGAGCCACCTACAAATGAAACCACCTGAAATACTGCCAAATATTCCCTCTTGATTAATGATACTTAATCTAATATGCTAATTGATATTTTGGAACTTTATATACATGTAGCATGAATAAACCTTACTGGCTTATGGAAACACTAAATGGCGAAACAATAACTGGAATTGCACTTATCTTTCTAGCCATCCTATTCCTTTATGCAAGCTCAGTAAACCAAGTCTGGGCTCTAATTCGGCCGGCGGACTTCCTGATTCTGGCAATAGGAGGTGGATTCCTTGCCCTAGGAATCATAACTATGAAAAGACAAAAACAGACAGTTAGCCACGCATGACAGCCTAAATGACTAAAAATTATCAGTGCATACAATACAATAAGCTAACAGTATATGATGACTGGTAGTGATATCGCCCGATTAACACAACCTCTCGGTCCTATTATAACGTTAGTACTATGGTCTATATTGAATCTGATTATATGACGTATGTTCGTGATCTAGAGAACTAAGATAAGATTCCTCTGATAGCATATTCTTAACATTAGGAAAAAGTGCATGGATTCGCATTACTTTATGTAGGAATGTAATTAGTTCGTTTAAAAGCAACGCAAGCAAAACTTAATGGTATTCTTCAGGTCCATTGGGGCTAATCTAAATAGAACGAGTAAAGCGGGCTTGCCTCAGTATAGGGGAAAGAGAAGTGAAGAAGAGGTATTTGGCCGATATGACAGAAGAGAATCTTTCTTATATCAACCTGAGAAATAAGGTTGAAGAAAATGGTATGGAAGAACAAAAGATAGGGTTAATAGATGAATCTTCCAGAACTCGACATACCCCTGTTGGTCTTCCAACTTTTGGGAGGATATTAGTCGCATATGATGGAATGCAGATGTCTAAGAGTGCACTGAGCTATGCAGCATATATTTCAAGGATTTCTGATTCGGAGATCGTTGTTATTAAGGTCGTTAAGGCCAACATAGATTCAAACAATATATTACCTATTACCATAAGAGTAAACCTACAGGGAAGTGGAGAACAGATAGATTTTGCAGGAAGTCGTCG
>JAATVR010000573.1 GCA_014523665.1 Nitrososphaerales archaeon TH526 | reverse complement strand
TTTGAATTGCGAACACAAAACTAAGTTGTTCGCTTTCTTAGTTTACTTCTTAAATAATCGCTTACTATTCTAAGATTTCCTCAGGAATACAATTGATGTTCTTGTTGTTAGGTTCACCAACAAGAACCAGCACAGACACATCGGAAATTTAAGAATATCGATGAGGATATTAGAACGAAGTATTAAAGAGTACTATTCTTGAACATATATTATTATTAGTCATTAGTTCCGATGTTAGTTGCATATCTATGGAGAAAACCAATCACGTTAATAGTTGTGATAGCCGTGTTCATGCTTATAAAAATGGTAGGACCATGGAGCAGTGTAAGGAAGAAGCCAGAGAAAATACTCGAGCACTATCAAAAGAACTGTTAGAAAATGGTGAGGTTTCATGGACGCGAGTATTAGCTACGGCAGGCCATGACGAATTGGTTTATAAATTAACTTTGAAATATCTCCGACAACAAGGATATGATATCGGAAATTATAAAATTCCAAGAGTTAAACCCAACACAGGACTGTAAATAGTAAAATTATACTACTCCAATTTCTAACGGATAGATTGATTCTGAGATGGCATCGTGAATCATTTGAAACACTTTATAGTCTTGCCAAACCCCCTTGGGCACGAACTGACTTGGTTACTTTACTTTTTACTTTATACAATAATAGACCTATTTTGCATTACGTTCTGGCCATGGTAAATGAAATTGTACTCAGACTTATTAATGGGATCTATTTCCAGAGCCACATTAGGAATGTACCGTTACCACTACTATCTACACGGTTCTTGTATATTGCCAATGAATTACTTAGAAAAGAAAGATCTCCAGTCGCCCCGTCATCAAAGACTACCGCTCCGCTACCTTCTGATGTTCCATCTTGATCGTAATTTGTAAACGCGTCAAAGCTATATACTGCGGTGTCTTCATTTTCAGCTACTAACTTTGTATCTCCTTGTAGGAATGCAGTATCATTATCTCTAAAGGTTCTTGTAAAATTCACGTTAGCACTGATATTCAAATTCCCATTTAGTATTCCTTGGCCAGCAAAGTTTCCTGCAATACTCTCATTCGATGGTTCAGGCTTACCTAAATTAGCTTTATAATGCTGCACATAAAATGGAGCTCCTAATTGTACCGCCTCAGTTAAACTACTTGAGTTAGTGGGACTAGAGGTAGCGCGACCCTCTTGGTTAACGCAAGTATGGGATAGTATTACGGTTAGTGTGGATACAAATACAAGAACCTTGATAATAAAATATTTATTTCTTACACTCAAGGTACTGTTAAAAACAAAATTCATGCGAGTTAATAAGGTTTACTCAGCCCTTACTCGTCGGCTAGCGATCTTCCCTTTACTTTCATAGACTCAATACATAATGTTTATCTTTAAGTTTGAATAGTCAAATAATGGAACCCGTTTTAAGAACCGGTATCGGCACGGATACCCTTGGGCCCACCATACTATCTGGGTTCGTTTATTGACCAGGGAACTAATTATCTTTAAGCCTTCGACGATTTTATCAAGTTAATATTGATGCTAGCAATAGGAACGACAACAACAATAGTTCGTAAAGATAACATGATTAAATCGCATCAATTAATAATACAGAAAACCGGATATATCAAAAACCCTAGAAGTTGCTACCACCACCATTAGCACTCCTTACATTCTAGGGTTTCAACTTGACAGAAGAAACTTAATCATTCTATACCATCGGATGAGTTATCCATTGTGCTTCGGTCATTTCCACTGAATATTCTCTAATTTAGACTCCGTCGTTATTCAATTGAAAAGTAGTTCCGCCATTAGCGTATTTTGTATACTTCTAACTTTTTCGTCATTTCAATGGCTCTTTGATTATCTCGACCCACTGAGATCGCCACTCAGGGGGTTCAAATGGATATGCAAAATAGAGTTTCATGTGCGACTTTGCCATTCCGGAACTCCATGATGGCCACCCCATTGACTGGACGCTCATCTTCATAAGAAGCAATTAATTCAGTTACCCAGAAATTTGCTTCTCCGCGTGTTCGTAAGATCTTATAGCTAGTTTTGGTAGGGTAATGTTTCCTGAGTTCGTATATGTTGTGCTTACCCCGGATTCGTTCGCCGGACTGTGGAAACTCAATTACAACATCATCATGATTTCTTCGTTATTCAATCTCTCATAATAACAGTGGGGCATGATTATTAGTCTTCTCTTAGGCTTTAATTGTAGCCATTGATGAGACAAGACACGGCAAACCTATCACTTCATTGCGCACTGCACGTCTGTTGAACCAGTTTTTAGGTACTTCATCGTATTATATCATTATTAGCAAAGCATCTTAATGATCTCTTCCTTTTCCTCGGTCGGTTTATCGGGGGCTATCTCGTCTATGGCCTTAAACCTCCATGCCAGGGAGCAGGCTTCTATGACTATATACTTTTATTATCTTACCGAACTAAAACGGTCATGTCAGCAAAAACAACGCAATTTA
>JAATVR010000572.1 GCA_014523665.1 Nitrososphaerales archaeon TH526 | reverse complement strand
GCCCGATGACAAAGGCGTAATGATAAGCAACTATCACGGAGTACAGAGAAAGGTGTACAATCCTCTAATAGCAGCAAATGGCGGTCTGTTATATTACAGAGACCTCGAAAATTACATCGACACAGAAAAGTCAAAAGAGTATTTTACCAATACTGCCGACTGGCTAGTAAGCACATCGGTCAATAAAACAGATGAGTTGAAGAATGGGGAAGAATATGTTGTGTGGGAATATGATTTTCTCTGGAGATTTTATGGTTGGGTTGAACCTCCATATTATTCTGCATTAGCTCAGGCAGAATCGATTTATGTTTTGGCTCTAGCGTTTGACTTCACAAATGACGAAAAGTATCTCCTGACTGCAAAAAAGGCAATGAAGGCATTTTTTGTTGATTATGATGATGGGGGCTTAGCTACGGGTGAGACTCCCGACGGCTCTTCAATATTCCTGCAGATATTAGCTAAACCAGGATTCATTAAGACGTATGTCCTAAATGGTGATACTCAATCTTTGATCTTCTTGTGGCGGTATTACGAAATGACTAACGATTCTAATGCAAAGGTTATTTTCGATAAAGGAATAAACTATCTTAAGGAGAACCTATGGAGGTACGATACAGGAAGCTGGTCTTCCTACGATTTGTTGGAAAATCTGGCAACAGCAGAATATCATAAGGCCCAGATATCACAGTTAGAGGAATTGTATGATATCACCGGAGAAAATGTATTTGAGGTGTATGCAGATAGGTTCGAGAAGTATCTTAAACTGATGCCGCTTGACGAGCAGTGAGTCGCGCTCTGATGCCTTACCTTGTTGGCGTTTCTACATTAGGACCTCCCAGGTGATTTTTTTTAGTTAGCCAGTCAGTACAAACCATGTCATTCAGGTGAAGATTTGCGATAAATTATTATCCTATTTTCATCTATTGATGTGCTGCTGGCGTTCGCATGAAATCAACTCAACCATCTGAAACAATTGATTCATTTCATAGTAGTGAAATGATGGGTAAGAAAATGGTTGAGACGTTGTCTTGGGTTGTTGACAAATTTGATGCTTGTCTTGATCATCGAGAACTATCCAGGCATCTTGCGAAAGGCGACTTGAGAAAGGGATTTCATAAATTGAAAGTTGAAAAGAACGTCAAGGTCAGAATCCTGACAGAAATTACCAATGAAAATGCGGCTGAAATAAACAAGATCATGCCAAGTGCTGAGATAAGGCATCTTGATAACATCAGATTAAATTTTGTTGTGGCAGATGGGAAGCAATATCTTGGATATGCATTATCAAATATGGTTCATCTCCATGGTATTTCCACTAATACATTTGCCATAGTTGAAGCTCATCAATTTCTGTTCGAGTTTCTTTGGAATGCATCTATACCTGCCAAGTTCAGGATAGCGCTACTTGAGAGAAATCTTCCAGCGGAGAAGACTGAGATTCTATATGGACAAGAGAATATCATTAAGCATTTTCTACACGACCTCGATCATGTGCAAGAAAGATTCGATAGTTGCACTGATCTTACCGGCCCATCACTGTTTGTAAATTCTCCTATTTGGCCAGACTATACGGAGCTGTCCCGTAGGGGAATCAGATTAAGATTCATCACTGAAATCACTAAGGAGAATATGAAATATTGTGAGAAACTTGTTGAAGTGTGTGAGCTGCGACATCTCGAAAAAGTCAAAGGAAATTTTGGCATAATCGATGGAAAAAGCTATGGTGCAGGCTCGTCGGCAGATGAGGGTCAGGCGCCAACACAGCTTATTCGGAGCAACGTCAGAGCCTTCGTGGAACAACAGCAGTATTTTTTCGAAACTCTGTGGGGTAAATCCTTACCAGCAGAACGAAGGATGGAACAGCTACTAAGGGGTACCGATGAAGAGTTCATCGAAACCATCAAGGACCCCTACGAAGTTCAAAAACTTACCTACGAGCTCATAAAAAATTCTAGAACCGAAATTGTGATAGTATGTGCCACCAGTAATGCATTTCTGCGCCAAGTTAGGGCTGGATCCTTCAAGCTGCTTGAGCAGGCTGCAACTGACAACGGTGTGAATATAAGAATCTTGAGTCCTAGTAACAAAAAGATTTTGAATTTTGCAAAGCGGTATGAAAAAGGAATCTTTCAATATCAGAATCAAATTAAGGTGAGACATCTTAAAGAAGACTTACAAACTAAAATCTCTCTATTGCTGGTAGATAAGAAATACTCTCTTACAGTTGAGCTCAATGACGACACAAAAGAGCGAACAACTGATGCAATAGGTTTCAGTACCTATTCCAATAGCAAATCTACTGTTCTTTCCTATGCCTCCATATTTGAAACACTTTGGAGACAAAGTGAACTCTATGAGCGCCTTGAAGATCTAAATGAAGAGTTAAGATTAAGGGATGTCGCACAACGAGAATTTATTAATACAGCAGCCCACGAGCTGCGCACACCCATTCAACCGATTCTAGGATTATCTGAGATTGTACTTAAGATTAACAAGGACAAGGATCTTGATGAGTATCTAGCAATAATTGCAAGAAATGCAGAGCGGTTGCATCGCCTTACTAACAATATATTGGATGTCACAAAAATTGAAGGCAAAATACTAAAGCTAGACAAGGAAATGGTCAATCTAGACAGTTTGATATCGTCCCTGGTAACCGAATACCAGACAGCAATAGAGAGAAAGAGAGTTAAATGGAACATCAAGCCCGACAGGGACAACCCCAACTACAACAGCAATGAAGTTAGAGATCTCTGGTGCCAATTACTTTACAAGCCTTCCGTAGACATAAGCCCTGTCGTGATAGAAGTGGATAGGGACAGGATTATTCAAGTCTTGTCGAATCTTCTAAATAATGCCTTGAATTCCTCAAATCAACGGATGATTCGAGACAACGAGAAAATTTTCCCTGTTGAAGTATCCATGAACAGGGATGATACTTCTGAGGAAATCGTCGTAATGGTAAGCGACAATGGAACTGGCATTGATAAGAACATCACTGAAAAGCTATTTACTAAATTTGCCACTACTTCTAACGGTGGAACCGGCCTTGGTCTATATATTTCAAAAAACCTTGTTGAGGCACATGGAGGTAGAATATGGGCATACAATAACGCCACCGCACTAGGTGCTACGTTTTGTTTTACATTACCTTTCAATCCCAAAAGCTGAGTTCATAGTTCAGAAACGTGAACTCCTTAATAGGTATCACATACGAATTAGTTTTGTGGTTAGTGATAACTCAGGCTCAGCAATTTTTTCGATAAAGCATCTGTCAGAGAGAATAAAGAGTGGGCAGATATCTTGTACCGATTTGATTGGAGTATCACTCAACAGGATCAAGAAATTGAATCCTCTTCTCAATGCATTTATTACTGTTGTTGAAGAGGACAAATTGTATAAACAGGCTCAAATTGCCGATAAAGAAATCAGTCTCGGAAAGTACCGTAGCCCCCTGCATGGTCTCCCATTCTCGATTAAGGATATTATCTATGCAAGAGGTATTAGGTGTACCGCAGGCTCGAAAATACTTACTGACTTCGTTCCCAAGTCAAGTGCAACTGTTGTACAAAAAATGAAAAAAGCCGGGGGAATCCTTATCGGAACAAATAATTTGAATGAATTTGCTTCCGGGATAACTGGTATAAACCCATTTTATGGAACTTCTAAAAATCCATGGGATATGACTAGGCTATCAGGGGGCTCAAGCGGAGGATCTGCTGTTGCAGTCTCAACAGGGATGGTTTTGTTTGCACTAGGAACTGATACAGGAGGATCCATCAGGGTTCCTGCATCACTATGCGGGGCTGTTGGACTAAAGCCTACATACGGTAGGATTAGTGTGCATAATATTTTTCCGTTAGCCCCTACTCTTGACCATGTAGGTTGCATAACAAGAAGCGTATGGGACGCGGCTGCAGTAATGGAATATGTAGCAGGTTGGGATGCATTAGATAGCACTTCAGCAACAAGAAACACTCCTCCCTACACGAAAATTGTAGAAGAATTCAATACGAGAGGGCTTCGGATTGCAGTTCTAGATAAATATTTTTGTGATAATATTGAGTGTGATATAGCAGGCCTGTTTTGGAAGTTCGTTGAGTGCTTGCGTTCTTTGGAGATCATAGCAATAGATGATTTTGAATTGCAAAAAACAGAAGAATACCATAGTTCTTGGAAAAATATTAGACTTGCAGAGGCCACAAATGTTCATCTGAAGTGGCTTAAAACGAGAGCAGGAGATTATAGTCATGAGGTGCAGGAGATGTTGGTTCAAGGAAAATTAATATCTGCAGTCGATTACATTCACTCTCTCAAAGCGGTAAAGGAAATAAAAAATGAGTTATTGACCATGTTTTCAAGTCGAAAGATAGATGCCATTGCCGTTCCTACAACCATTATATCTGCTCCAAGTATTAATGATAATGTTGTCAGCGTTGGCAAGAATGTTGTGATAGAAACTCGCCAGGCCTTACTGCAAAATACTATAGTATTTAATAGCACTGGTCTACCTGCG
>JAATVR010000571.1 GCA_014523665.1 Nitrososphaerales archaeon TH526 | reverse complement strand
TGAATGGTATTTTTGTTTTATCCGTTACAAATCACCATAAAATTCTATTCTCTGGCATTACATGTACTGATAATACTTGAAGTGAGAAATGCCAGAACAGTTAGTAATACGTGTGAAAGAGGAATTAGAAAAGATAATTAGAATAGATAATTTGACAAAAAAATAAAATGTACATATTTTCTTTTTTTCATTTTTCATTTTTCTTGTTTGACTAACAGACTACATTTTTCAAATTTGCATGGTTCAAAGATCGCTATTTTACTAAAGAAAAATCTCATTTTCCTTACTTCATCTCTTGTTTCTATTACTTTTAATCACGTCTTGTTGTTTAGTGTATGTAACTAGGTTAAAGCATCATGGAAAATAATTCCAAGAACAAAATATTAGATTTCGAACATGATGTGGTAATCTTTTTCAGCAACATTCGCATGGATTTAACTTAATTGATGTTAATCCTTAGTACATCGATGTTAAGTGTAAAATTATCTATCATTGTTGCTGGCAGAATTTGCTGCTGCTCCAGCAGCAACAAATAAGTATAATCACCAGTATATGGTAGTAATAGTATATTCTATTAACCTGAATACATAGAACCGAAACTTGACCCTAGTTGTACTTTGCCAATTTGGTTTATTATGGTTTTGATGTTCTTGGATTCCTTAATCATATCTTAACTGTTCGTTCTTCCTTATTCAGGTATAAACTGTAAGAGGGATGTGACTATAAACGTAAATGTAAGGTGCCGTGATGTGACCATGATGATGATGATGAAGACGATGACGAGGAAATACGATCATCATATTATGTACCACGAATATTTTTTCTTGGAGAAATAAATAGAATGTATCATTAGTATCATTATGGTATTCAGAGTTATTGTAACACACGAATCGGAAGAATATGATGAAACACATATTATGGAACAGTTTTCCCAAACGAGATATCAGTCAAATCTAACAACTCAAATATAGTTTGAGAAATAACATATGGAGACTACTTTCGCCTTTAGCAAACAAGATGAGCATTAACTGACAATTCTAGTTCCTGTAGAAGAGAATGAAAATACAGCTCCGCAACATAAAAATACGAACAAACACCGCGCGACATGCACCTGAAGTAATTCATTTTCCATAATATATCAAGACCGCTACCCTATCATCAGTCAGAACTAGAGGCATTTTAACCGTACAAGTTTCTGCTAAACTGATTGAGAAACATTTCTGAAAGATAATAATAAATTCAAGCTTGAGCCAAATCATTTTCGATCCTATTCTTAAAGCGTTGATGGCGACCATACTCCTGAACGGTTTCGAGGGAAAATATGCAAGAGTTTTACCCAGTGAAAGTAACTATAGAGGGTATCAAGACCTGAGACTCTAGACATAGCATAGAAAATAAACCATACGAGAAGAAATCATCGTCTTTAGTGGAAGCAAACGAGATTGAAATCAAATTAGACCGATATGTCCCCCAACTTCTCTACCTATCTGTTGATTTCCTGTATTTTGATTACTCACGGTTATAGGCCCATCAGCCTTGAAGTAGTCGTGCCGTAAATATGAAGGGCCTTTGGAGGAATAGACTCTAGATATTGTTTGGGCTGCAACATTGCCATATAATGGCCCAAATGGCGCTTTCTTCAATAAAGAGGACAAGCCTGTACTTTGGTGAAGAGGAACAAGTATGCCTGTCAGTCTGTTCCTAGTTTAAGGATTTCAACAGATATTTATTATTTAGGTGTTGTACTGACAGGACAATCAAAAATGTAACCGATCCATGTAGTGAACTGACATATAAACCAGAACGAACTAACCTTGTACCAATTTTTCATCCCCTACTTTTCGTTTCGGAGCTAATGTCTTGGTTCACTTTTGATGCAGAATTGGAATTGCTTACTTTAAGTAAAGTCTGTGAACCTTCTATTTGTTTCTCGGACAGATCTTCAGTGTAGATAGATTGGATGGCCCGCTTACTATAGTCTACAACTTTCTCTATAGCCTTCTCTGCGGCAGATTCCATGAATTTCGTGTAGATCTCAGTTTGTTGTACAATCTCTTGCTGCAGCAACCTCTTCTCCTTCTCCAGAGATTCGACTTCCTTTTTCAAGAATTGAGTTTCTCGTAAACGATCTAAAACCATTTTTGGGAGATAACGCTTATGGTCTAAGGAATCGTTAGGAATGTTATGACTAGCTGCCTCAAACTCTGATGCCATATTTCTAATATTTACCAGCTCTTCAAGCCCAAATCCAATCGAATTCAGCTGGTCAAATTCTTCAAGTAGAGTTTTATTCTCCTCAATTTCCTTAAATGTAATCTTCATATTTTTCTCGTACATTTCAAGTTCGTCATGGGCTCTTCCTATAGAGTCAAGAAGCTGTCTTTCCCTCGATTCTAGGTTAGCAATATTCGCAAGATAAGATACAATTCGATTTGGATCTAAGCCAAGTAGTCTTGAATTATTTATCAAATTTACTACTTTGGAAAGATCGCTCTCAATGTGTATATTGTGATTATTCATGAGGAGGTCCTTCGCTTTGATGAAGGCGCCCAATGTTTGTATAGTAACAGCATTATTCTTCAGAGTACTTTGCAGCCGTGCTTCTGCATTACTCTTTTCCTTCATTGCTTGCTGGACCTCATTCTCAACTCGGACTTTTTCTTGTACTTTTTCTTGAACGTACTTAGGGATTTCGGAGATAGGCATTTTGTTAACTAAATCTGCAACTTGTCTGGCCGTGTTGACTATTGTATCAGGTGAAATATCAAAATACTGACATTTATCGTATATCTGAGTTAAGAACAGGTATACCTGATCCTCTTCTGTCCCTAGGCTCCTAAGCACGTTTACAATTCTAATGCCTAAAGTGCATTCTGCAGCGGTAATGCCGCTCTTTCGCCATTCTACGACCAACTCCCTAAGGGAGTCAAGCTCTGATCTACCTAATCGCAATCTCCATTCTTCAACTACATTGCTTATCGCACCTGTTGAAATTCCATTGTTTACGGAAATTTCCTTGCGACGCTTTCCCGAAAGCCAATCCTGTATAATCTGGCTCTTTGTGTATGGCGACAGGCCTATTCCCATAGTTTTGCTACATAAGTGTGCCTAATATATCTTTGGTCATATTGGTCACCAACTCGGTCACCATTGCGGTCAAATCATAAATGGTTTAGGGTAGATTCAAGAGCCACTTACGATTAATTTCAGAATTAGAATCGAAATTTCGGCGCCGAAGAAATCTCGAACTGGTATATAAAAGAGAAACCGCCAAAACGATTTGAATACATAATAGTTCATACTGAACTCCTAGTCTTGCAAAATAGCTCAGGAGCAATCTTATTGGTAGACGACGAATCTGATATAGCCACCTTGTTTCAATATTATCTGGAAAGTTCTGGCTATCGAGTTAAGGTATACAACGATCCTCTGAGGGCTTTATCGGAGTTTAGAACTGGTCTATACGATCTAGCTCTGTTGGATGTGAGAATGCCTCATATGAGTGGATTCGAGCTATATGAAAAAATGCATAGGATAGATAGTGCTTGCAAGGTTTGTTTTGTTACTGCATTTGGGATTTATTACAGATCATTGAAAGAGTTTTTCCCTAATTTGGATGTAACTTGTTTCATAAGGAAACCAGTGGGTAAGGAGGAATTACTGAACCAAGTAGCTTCGGAGTTAAATTCATGATAAGTCGTGCTATTCCACTTTCATTTCATCCTAAACCCTTCATAAAGTAAAATTGATTTGACCACAGTTGGGGAACCAGTGGTATTTTCTCCAATAATCGCAAAAATATTAAATACATGATAGTAATAGGTTACACGTTGCAAAGAGGAATCTCAACCTCCAGCCTACTTATCGGAATTATTGAAGAAATCGAAATTCATAGGATCAAACTTCCTGAACCCTCCATCTACGGGGCAGACCGACCTGAAACTCCTGAACTTGTTGATTCTATACGACAGAATGGTCTTTTGCATCCCATCATAGTGAGAACAAAAGGGAATTTTTTCGAAATTATTGCGGGATGTAGACGCTATAATGCATGCAGAAAGCTCCGTTTTAGAAAGATTATCTGCCACGTAGTGGAGCTTGACGATAAATCCGCGTTCGAGGTATCATTATTGGAGAATATACAAAGAAGAAATCTTGATCCTATCGAAGAGGCTAGAGCATTCAGAAGTTATGTCAGTGACCGTGGTTGGGGGGGACTAACCGAGTTGGCATCGAAGATCTCCAAAAGTACCGCATATATTTGTAAACGACTATCCTTACTTGAACTTCCTGAAGAGTTGTTGGAACAAGTTAGCAGCGGCCGGATATATCCAAGCACAGCCGAAGAGTTGATCCCTCTTAAGGATTCAAATGAACGACATCGTATAGCAGGCATGGTTATCAAGAATGGTTACTCTTCAAGGCAGGCTAGAAAACTAGTGAAAGCAAACCAAGATGAGCGCGACAGTCTTATATCTTATCAAGATAAGATAGTGGATCTTGAATTGAAAGCAGCGCGTTCCTTTGATAAATCAATAACTGCCTTGAAGATTGCAATGAGCAAAATTTCCTCTATTGCCGAAGCTGTGGAAGACAATTGGATCATATACGAGATATTACTTCAGCACAAGAACATGCTAAATGCCCAAATTGATGTTCTAATTAGGGAAAAGAAAAAGCTTCAATAAATTTATCGACATAAATCATCATCTTTCAGCTTGTGAGTCAACAATGATTTTGACTACCATATGTGCTATTCTAATCTCTACATTATAGGTATTTTGCATTAACAGTGTATGGAATTATGTATTTGCTCTCAAATTGAGTAGTTTGGTATTAATACGTCGTAAAGATGTGCCGCAGTGTGGTACCCAGATCTTTATTAAAAAATACTTGCTGTCATCATCAGTAATAACATAAAGTATCTTAATTCATTTTTTTTTCATCATTTTTCTTAGAGTATGTCGATTACCCATTAAATATTTCCATCTAGCCGATCATTTTTGAACTTATAGATGCAGAAATTCAAGATTGTAGATCTAATGTGTGCCGTCTCAGCGGAATTAGTAGCTTGTGAACCTATATTGATGCATAAAACACATACGTGGCATCCTACTCATGGAAAAACCTATCAGTATCACGATTGTTAAGCTAACATGGACAGACTAGAGTTGAGAGAACTTAAGTCGGCTCCTAACATCTGCTCTGTATTTTTATGGAACGGTAGAAGGAAAAGAGCGGTAGGAGGGACAATACAATTATCATGACAAAGAAGGCTATGGTTTACATGGGAAAAGGGAAGAAGCAAGCGTCAATAGAAGAGATAAGCGAGAAAGTTGCAGAGGTTATGGTGTATTATGATGAGTCAGTACTGGTAAAGGCATCCGATAATGGTTTGCATGCTTTACAATCAAAAGGATACAGAATTCGCGAGTTAAATGATCCATCAGTAATCGAAGTTAATGGCTTTACAGTGAACATAGGAGATCCACGAATTCGTTCTACATCCAAGGAATTCTTGAAGAGGGAATCTCCATCTGGCAGGAGTTATAATATATTGGGAGTGGTTGGTCCTTTGCATCCTGATTGGAAGAAGATGCTAGAAGGATTGGGGACGCACTTCTATGAAGTATTAGAGAAAGACAATTACTACTTGATTAGCATTGAAAGCGATAAGGTTGATGAATTGAGGAACTTTAACTTTGTTGAATCGTTAATTCCGTATTTTCCATCGTTAAAGATTAATCCGAACCTTGTTCCGCCATCAGTTCGTCAAGGAATGTCCTTAGAGGCCCATGGTGCAATAACTATTGCAGACAGATCCATGGAGGATTTGGCTGATGAATTGCCTGAAACCCCATCTGATACTTCGAAAGAGTTGGAACCTGAAAAAAGGATTTCACAGACTAAACCACTTGATGTGGAGAAAGAGGGAAACGTTGAAGTGGTTTTGTTTGATGAGTCTCAATTGCAAGATATAATAGAGGTCGTAAGGTCTAATAATGCAAAACTAGTTAGATAGAAGTCTTATAATTTTTGCCGATGAGGCGATCTTACCCATTATTGCTGCGATTCCATCAGTTAAGACTATCAACCCATATTTTCCTCCTCGACTTGACAATAACGTGGCTAGCGGAATAATCAATGTTGATGCCGTCCGCAATGACCATCATTTGAACGGGGAAGGCCAGATTATAGCCATAGCAGATTCTGGCCTAGATAAAGGTGTAAATGACGATACTATTCATAAAGACTTTAGAGGGCGGATTCTGAAAATTTATGCCCTGGGCAATCCCGAGGATCCCAGAGACCTTAATGGCCATGGAACTCATGTTGCCGGATCCGTGTTAGGCGATGGCTCCTGCTCTAACGGGAAGATTACAGGAATGGCTCCAGCGGCCAAATTGATCTTTCAATCGATACTGGATTCTAGGGGAGATATTGATCTCCCCTCTAACCTACATGACCTGTTTGAACAAGCATTCAATGATGGAGCTCGTATCCACACAAACTCCTGGAGTCAGTCTTTTGGTAACGACTTATATAACAGGAATGCAGATCAATTTTCTTTTGACCATCGAGACTTTCTTATATGCTTTTCAGCTGGCAACGATGCGCCTCGCAGAGTCAATCCTCCTGGAACTGCGAAAAATGTCCTAACAATTGGGGCTTGCAAAAGTATTCGTCAACTACCAAACGACGTTCAGTTTCCTCCTCCTCCTGGCATGCCAACTGAATGGGGGGAGGTCGGGCCCGTACGTAATTTTACTATTGATGCAGATAATCCTAATGGAATTGCGAAGTTTAGCTGTAAAGGACCAGCACAAAATAATAGGCATAAACCGGATGTTGTTGCTCCTGGAACATGGATTCTCTCAACTCGTTCTTCAGAACAGATAGCTGACACTGGTCCAGACGGTTTTTCTGCGGGACCAGATGGTAAGCAAGATGGTTCAGGGGACGAGGACGGGATTTTAACACACGCAGATTCTGTGGGTCGAGGACTGCCAGGAAGGCCAATTTATGGTGCGGGAAACAAAAATACTCCCGAACTTCCTGCCGATGCTGGGCCATCAGCGGTAGAGAATTACTACTATCTAAGCGGAACAAGTATGGCAACGCCAATCATAGCTGGCACATGTGCCCTGGTTAGACAGTATCTCATTGAGGAACGGGCACATTTATCACCTTCATCTGCCCTCATAAAAGCGATACTAGTTAATGGTGCCACAGACATGGGGATGGGAATCCCACAAAAGCTTCAGGGATGGGGTCGGGTTGATCTGAGAAATAGTCTATTTCCAACTGATTCAAGTAAGATCCTCTTTGATGACTCTCTTGAAAATGCGGTTGCTACTGGAGATATAATGACTTATGATACACATTTGTCAACGAGTAGCTCCCCCTTTGTTGTTACACTTGTATGGCGCGATCCTCCTGGAACCACAATGCAGAACCGTTTGCACCTGCGAGTCATAGATGAGAATTCTGGGAGGATTTGGGCCTCGGAAGATATCAACGATATTATTCGTAATAATGTACAAAAGGTAGTAATTCCAGCGCCACATTCCGGAAACGATGCATATAAAATAGAAGTTGAGGGAGTCAGTATATCTAAAGGGGTACCACAGTTGGCTCCGGCTATTAGACAAGATTACGCACTTGTGACAGCCAATACAAGTGAGTTGAATATGAGATTCTGATACTGATTGAGCAGTATCGACTTTTGTTTGCGTGGCGGTTTCTCAATAAATTTACATATTGATCCTGGGACGGATAACATCAGCAACTGCCTGAGCAATATCATCATGGTATTTTTCCCGGGCTTCCATGCATTGTTCAATTTGTATACCTTTTATGCCTAGTCGGTTCACGATGTTCTTCGGGTTATTGCCGTTAAATCCTTCAGGACAATCGGAATCCTTGACGTCAATATTACTGCCATTCGCTATTAGAGCATTCTTGATTGCATCCTTGATTTCCCCAATCAAACCATCATTCGCGCTTGCCGTGCTTCCTCCGATGCAAATAAAATCTTTGCCCCACCCATGAAAGGCGATGGAATATTCAAACTTCGGTCCAAAAATGGTGTTAAGCTTGGGGAATGATTTTTCGCTAATATCTGTCGCAGTGATATGCCAGCGCTCGAATGCATCGTCATCGTCTTTGCTACTAAAACCCTTACATATCCATAGAGATACACGATCGGATGAAAGATGATTTCCGATGTATTCTGCTTGATTATCAGTCCACTTTTCGATCTCACCGCCGTGAGGCGCGATCACCACTAGCTTGCGATTTTGGCCGTAGTGATCTAAATGTTCAATCAATTCACCGCGTTTCTCTGCCTCCTTATCACCATCAAGATCTTCTATCATGATCTGAGCTATTACCTCGCCTTTGCAAGCGTTATTTGAGAGTTGACAATTCTGTAGCTCGTTTTCAATTTTTCTTCCTAGCAACACAAGATCTGCGTCATCATTGTGAAATACAGATACTGTGTATATTGCACTAATAGCCCCCTTTGCCGTGGGAAATTCTATACGAACTTGTTCGTCTCGATGTCTATCTATCTTTTCAATCTGAACACGATTTGCCATACAATGTTCTCTAGCAAGCCTATCAGAAGGTGGACGTGTATCTAGTTCGAATCGGGCCGAGTAGGATCCTTGATTATTGCTCATCATAGATTGGCTAGGATGAAAGTACTAAAGATATATAAATATATATAGCTTGCAAAGATTGCAAATGTGTTTAAGATACTTGATATGAGAACTGCATGTATGCCAGACGTTACTTATATCTCATCATTGTGGATAAGTGCGTGGAGGCAGAGGTGTAGGAATAAAGAAATTATTAATGCCTAAAACATGAGAAGTAGTTTCAGAATACATAAGGACGTAAAACATCGTTAGAATGATTTTATAATTTGTAAGTGGTTGAATCGAGAAATTCAATTTCATCCTTACCAGGCATGTTGGCAAATGAGAGATCGACATACTTATTAATTAAAGCGAGTAGCAGACTAATAATCATGCTTTGCCGTAAAGGCATCAAGGATCTAAGCCCGCCCGAGAAATCCAAGTTCGTTGAAGCGGCGCTAATGCTAAAAAATGCAGTTTCTAGCCAAATTCCTGCCGCAGCAGCAGACGGTTCAATTAGTCGATGGGATGATTATGTCTGGCTACATCTGCACGCCATGCATGGAGCTCACCGTGGTTCTGCATTTTTGCCCTGGCACCGTGAGTTACTTCGTGTGGTTGAACAAGATATGCGAAATGCCGTCTCAGACCCCACTCTGACAATCCCTTATTGGTATTGGACCACAGCTAGATCATCTATTGATCCTGGGTGGCCATTTGTAGATGACTTTATGGGAGGCTTAGGGGAGACAGACACGCTTATCGTTCGTACAGGGCCATTTAGGACTAATATGGACGGCACATCAGATTGGGTTCTACATATTGTAGATGCCGAAACTTCGACGTCGTCCTCCTGGACAGTCACCACCTGCTTCTTTGCCTACCAAAAACCTGGTTCGTAATGGCTTGGGGGTGACTCCTTACGATGCATCTCCATTTGTTGAAGGGATGATGACAAACCCTACCTTACCACAGATTAATGCATCTTATCGCAAAACTAACGAATATCGATTCCATAACCCTCCGCATCCGTGGGTGGGCGGTGGTTTTCCTACATGGGATCCCGCTGGGAGTATGTCATTCATGGCATCTCCTAATGATCCCGTCTTTTTCCTCCACCACTGTAACATAGACCGTCTCTGGGCAGTGTGGCAGCAGAAACATAGTTCGCCCACCAATGAATATTTACCAACAGCTGGGGAGGAGCCTGGTCACAATCTACCCGATGTGATGGCCTATTTCTTACCCCCTACTTGGCCAGTTACGACGACGATTGCAGACGTCATCGACCATCATGCCATTAACACTTGGTACGATACGGATAAACCTATAGTGAGTATGCCAGTCGGGTCTTTGAACTTTGGTGATGTACCTTCAGGTCTAACTACTTACCGTCATATCGATGTGCAAACTTGTCGTCCAGTCCACTTTGAAATCAGCAGCTTTGGCGGTTCATCTAGCTTTTCAAATCCCCCAGACCAAGGCATTGTCACTGTCGGACCTCCTGTCCCGCCCGAAGATTCTGTTCAGGCTAATATCTACGTGCAGTTCGTTTCACCTTCGCCAGAAGTTGGTTTAGTGACAGGCACAGTAACTCTCCGTGCATACTTCATCGACGAACAGGGCTATTACTCTGTCAACCCTGGAGATCAGTTCACTCTTGGGACATATACTATTAATTTGATAGCCAATTCAATCGCTGTAGGAGTGGTCAAAATACCAGCTGCTCCTGCAGGGCGAGAGGTGCATCGGGGCATGACCTTTCATATTCCGGAAGATCAGCTGGAAAGTCATGAGGAATCCAAAAAGAAGGTATCAGATTGAATCTCTCCCTACCAAGAATCCGATTCAATTTCTATCTTGTCCTTCTAATTTTTCAATTTGATGATTCATTATACTTCTAGTTTCACCACTATTAACTACGATTGATATCGCAATGAAATGCAATACTAAAATACAAAGTTTAATAAATTTTAATGCTAATTGAACCCGCCGATTAAGATAATGACTGATGTTCGCCCGCTCTAGTCAGAATAGTCACGATCTCTATAGTTTTGTTCAGGGTAAAAACACTGGGCATCATCGTCGCCCCAGCTCATAAGGATTTTCCCTGCATGACAGTGAATATCGACAAAACATTTGATATTTTTGAATGTATCGAATAGGTGCCTGACATTTTTTGATTCTGGTTCGGAAAGAGGTTCATTTCTTTTATAAGCGTAAGTTAAATTCATACCATTTTCTTGAGTCCCAATTCCGCCTTCCCAAAGAAAACCATAATTGCGGTTCAAATCCACTCCTGCATGCTTATGTACTTCTGAAAATGGACCAAGAAATGGGTTTGGTACTGACTCCTCTTGTTTTTTTACTCTGAACAGGTCGTCTTTGAAACCCTCTAGTGGTGTGTACCACTTAAGTACACACAAGGTTTCATCGGATTCATTATTAAGAGTAAATTTGAGCTTCTGTTGATCCTCTGCACCATACTGAATCCTATTTAACTCAAGCTATGCAGAAAGTTTCAATGAAGCACTATTATTTTCGTTCATGCAAAGTCAATTTATTCGACAGTATTTAAACTTGATTCTTCTAGCTACTGCCAATTGCAAGCCACTTAAGCTGTCTGACGTGCTGGATCCCTGCATTTGCAAAACTGCAAAAAATTACTTGTCTTACTATGAACACAAATAAAATTACCATATTTATATTCACAATATCTTTAAGAACGGAAACACTGCAGTCCATATATGTTTCATTATTGTACTTTATACACATGCAAATCACATGTTTCTTCCAACTATGATTACATTACCTACTTCAGGCCAAGATCAATGCTTCTAGACACCAATTACCTATATTACGAATATAGACCGTCTTTACCATAGATAGTAAATGCAGACGCTAAAATAATTGAAAGACTCGCAATGCCTCGCAAAGCTATATTAGATATAAATCCATAAAAATATTTGTATACCTGTACCTTGACAGTGACCCATAATTGTGTCTAACTTAAGCAGATCTTTCTAAAATACTTTCATCAATTATTAAAGCAGTACCAAGGGTTGTTTGATAAGGCCGCTAGAAAAAACAAAAAAGATTGAAGATAAACTCGAACCGTTGTTAATGCAAGTTTCAGTAGATTCAATGAAATCAAGTTTAACTAGGCTAACCTCTTATCACACTAGGCACAGTAAATCAGGATACGTCAATGAAGTAGCTGAGTGGCTAAAGAATGAATTTAAGAATATCGGATATGATAATATCTCATTCCATGACTATAGAGAAGGTATAGATGGTGACAATTTGCATTTAAAAAAATGTAATTTGTAAGAAGAATGGAACTAGCAACAAATGTGTTCTTGTTTGTGCTCATTACGACTCTAGAACAGAGGATCTTAGTGACTCTACTTCACGAGTTCCCGGGGCAAATGATGATGCTAGTGGAGTCAGAGATAGCTCGAATACTCCATACAAAGACATAGAGTATAATCTGCAATTTGCATTGTTCTCTAGTGAAGAACAAGGCTTGTTGGGTTCAAAGCATTATGCAAAATTTGTCAAGGAAAATAACATCGATATCTACAGGTTAATTAACCTAGACATGATAGGTTATCCTAAACTAAATCCCGGAATAGTTGTAATAGAGAGAGATAACAACACTGATTCAGAGCAAAATCAAATTAAGGGAAATATTCATGATTCTGTGGAGTTTGGAAAAATTATGGCAAATATGTCATCTACAGATTAGTCCAGGCTCAATTTGGAATAGTGATTATGAACCATTTGAGGCAGAAGGATATGTGGTTGCTGGGGCCAATGATGGTTCTGCGGACGAGAATCAAAATCCCCATTATCAATCTTCCACGGATTCCCCTTCGTTAATAGATTGGAATTATTTAGTATCGGTTACAAAGATGATACTAGCCACCGTTGCCACCGCATCAAGAAGGACCACTTATTAGGAATATTTTGGTACTCTGTTTCTTACTTCCATTATACTGATACCATTTTACCCGAGATTAATAACGAAATTATATAATAGAATTTAAGGAGATTATTTTTCAGACGTTTTTTAAACAACCCGTCATGAAGAATTAGCAGTAGCGAAGAATAAACACAATCTGAAGTCGCTCTACGTCTTCTATTCTTTAGACTTGGCCATTGTAAAAAATTAGGATGTCCATAGCTATTTAACTGGGAACAGTCCGGGAATCCTATGTAGTATTTATGTTGAAGATAGTTTTGATCCATTATTAGATTCCAGTATCTTCAATCTTTAGTACTCGGGGCCGTAGAACTTCACACACATAAAGTTACTAGTTAATTTAAGAGAAAGTTCTGATACACTCCCGTTCGGTCGCTGCCTCAACAGTGCCAACTAGTCTCACAAGATACTGAAAAGGAATCGGAGTTGATATAACCTAGAGAATCAATACATTATTTATAGAAATGTCATCTACCAATAAAATGAAATATGAACTCAAAGCTCAAGATAGTTATCGTAAAGATAATCCAGTTATGATCGATTTTGTATTACATAATTTATCAGATAAAGATTTATGGGTTCTTACTTGGTATACACCGTTAGAAGGTATAAAAGGAAATATATTCCATGTTATCTGCGACGGAATAATGGTTAAATCCCCTATGAAGGAATAATGGTTAAACGTGGTCAGCCTCAAAAGAACGATTATCTGCATATTGATCCAGGAGGAAGTCTTTCAAAAGATGTCAACTTATCAAACGTCTACAAGCTTCCTGTTGCACAAGAATGTGAGGTCCAATTTGAGGGGAAGATCTACGACTTCTCCATGTTTGATAATGATATACCAAAAAAGGTTGGAGGGCATCAAACGATGAATATTATGGGCAACAGAGTGAAGTTCAGTCTTGTCAATAATTGAATTTTTAAACAGCTTTATTTTTTAGACCAGAAAATACGCACAATATTTTTGCGCTGGAATTAGAATTTTAGGGCATGACAGAGCAATCATTATGTACATGAATTTTTGCGATTAGTATGGGATGAAGCGAATCCTCGCTGACCTTTCAGTCGACCATGTGGAAATCGTCTTCCGCAGCCAGTGCTATTGTAGAAATGTTTGATTCTTCATTCAACTTTTGGATACATTGCGGTGATGCGTTGATTAGGAGAATCTCTACATTCTCATAATATTTATTGTTTTTAGGTTTCTGATTCGTTGCTGCCTCGATTTTATCCAGCGTTTTATTGGAAACGAACCAGAGTTCTAGTATCCCAGGAATATCCCTAATGAACATAGAGTCCTACGGTGAGGATATTCTTCATTCTTGTGGGATGACCAAAATCAATCAGACAATGCTGAAATGAATTTCAGAAGCCCTTATTTACAACAATGCAAGAGGATCATGCTAATGAACCTGAGATTAGAATGCTTAGTGCTGACCCAGCCAACTCAATAGCTCTTGCATTACTCGGCTGCTGCAATACTTTTATTTTATCATATAGAAATCGTCATCCCTTGCCAGTGCTATGGTAGAAATATTTGGATTTTCAGTAAGTTTTTGTACATACTGAGGTCTTGCCTCTAAGACAAGAAACCCTAATTTCTCATAATATCTCAAATTTTCAGGTTTCTGACTTGATGCTAGTTCTGCTTCATGTAGTATGCTAGTAACACTATCCTTTGATTTTTTCTCTAAATTAAAGCCAACAACCACCCTTATTTTTTCATTGTCGAGGGCTGAATTTAACTTAGATACCAATCTATGATCGACTTTAGCCATTACCACAAGAAACACAGATTGGTAAATAAATTCCACGCTCTGGTAGTGGCACGTTAACTCCAGGTGCCCAATCCCTCAAAGTTGAAATCAGTACTGACCTAGATTCTTAAACATAGTATCAAATTATATCAGTTTAGTTACTTCTAATATATAGATATCGTAACTTACATTTAAGATCGTAGCTCATATTTAAGATGCCAGAGTATTAGTTATTCCTATACATTCTATTGTAGATATTGTTTCTTTACCGTGTGGTCCCCCATCATCGCTCACACAAGAGCTATCGCCTACTGCTACAATATCGGATGGGATTTCTTGCTGTGGGGCAAATATCGCAGGTGTTGCACGTGGGCTTAAGTGCAACTGGTAGCAGGCTAATTATCTCACCGCATTCGCAACGCTATCGTTGTAAGCATTTCGGCCTTCACAGGCGTTCCAGGATCAATTTTGGTGGATAGGATGGGTACCGAATGTGCTTGCTTGGCTTTTTGTAATATGCACAAACATAGGATATTGGCGTATACGATACGTGATACGCTGATTTCGAATCCAAAGATCGAGATATGAAGTGGTTTATATAGAAGAAATCCGAGTGACATTTATTGTCTAGCGAGCACAATAAGGCACTCGATTTTTGGCTGAAATATGATGATTTCTTCATGTTTCATGCTTCAGGCGAAATAAGAGAAGCGTTACGAAAAGTCAGACCTTACGGTAAGCTACTGGAACTCTTTTACCAACATCGTAGGGAAGGCACTATGAACAGTGGGTTCGTAAATGAGCTTCAACCTGTCAAAGATTCGATTAAGTTTTTG
>JAATVR010000570.1 GCA_014523665.1 Nitrososphaerales archaeon TH526 | reverse complement strand
TGTGAATAACCCTTAGTCTTCTTGTAGACAGTCTGGTAAGATGAACCATTTGTGCCAATTCGGTTTGTTTCTTTTCATCATTAAGTGGGACTAACTCATCAGCAGCTGAAGGACTTAGTTCATGTTGCTTTAGGGCCTGCTGTTATATAGCCGACTTTACACCAGAATTCTTTTCCAACTCCAATCTTTCCTTCCTCACTACGTTCTTTATAACTGATAAATAACAAATGAAGGACGTTAATTATCAGTATAGTTTCCCAAGAGTCCGTTTATGCCACAGAATATGTTTGTGTTACTATTCAACTCTTCATCTTAACAACTATACGTCAATACTAGTACTCTTCATTTCTTCTTTTTGACAAATGAAAATCAAATCTATGTATCGCTCAAGATAATCACTCTATCTCTGATCAAAGAACAAGATCCCCCCTGGCTGTGTTCTAGGTCAGACTCGACTAGCTCCCCTAGAACAGTTCCTGAGCCACACGATCTATTAGATAATCTCTTGTTGCTGGTTTTTTAATAAAGCAACCAAAACTCTTAACAGGATGGCTGATTTCTCGTATGGCTTCATAATTCACCTCCCCAGATGACATAAAACAAACTTTGATGTTGAGATCAAGCTTTGCTATTTTTTCAACTAGCTCATAGCCATTTACAGTCGGCATGTTAATATCGACAAGTAGGATATCGTAGTGATATGGTTTGAATTCTACCAAGGCCGTTACTGGATTTGAGTACATAGTTACTTCCATAACCTGAAATTCGGATCCTCGGGCATCTTTTTTGAAGTAGCTCTCGAGGCATGACCTAATTGTGATGGCACTATCAAGGTCATCGTCTATTACGAGAACCTGCTTGATAACATTGTCCAAACCGTCCCCGAATTTGGAAGACTCAGTATTTTTTGCAATTACATTCTCTGAATGTGATGAGACAGACGGTACGCTTGAATTTTGATCCGTTGGAATCAGATTTTTGTAAGAATTGGAATTGACTACATCATCTGCGGAAACGCACGGATTCAACTTGTTACGTGATTGAGACAAATCTCCTGTATCCGAAAATATTTTGGAATTCAGATGCATCATCTTAGCTACTTTAATTTAATGGCGAGCTGAGGTTAATATTGATTAATAGACGTCATTGTTGATTAATCCGAACTGAAATTTAGATTTCAGCTACCATTATAATTAGTATGTCTGATAACACCTGCTAAATTTTAGCTTAATAGAAAAGACGAAGAGCTTGGCTTGGCTATTAACTGCATCGCATAGTTTTCGGGCCCATGATTTGTTCCATCAAAGAAGGCTACTTCGATTTTGTATACTACAGGTGGAATTGTATTTTTTGAACTGTTTGTTCTCCCATATCTGTGTTTAATAAACGGAGAATGCTCATAAACACGGATTGCGATTGCAATATCTCAGAAGTTTTACAATCACCAACAGCGATGGCCTCAACACCTTAATTCCTTCTCCCCAATGACTAATCCACTTCTTGATACCTAACTACAAAACACGTCAGTTAGACGAGCTACTTTAGTTCTACCTCTTGCAGATCTGAAATACTGGCAAGATCCACTGGTCTTTCCACATCAGATGGCATTGAGGACAATTTGCAGTTTCGATCACCACATTCTGTTCGACTCGATGATTCAAAATACTTAATACTTTGGAATTGCAGCTGGGACAAACATATGTACTTTGGCTTTTAGTTCCTGATATTTCAGAGTGCATTGAATTTCTTATTTCCCCGATCTATGTTTATTTAGGATCAGACTAACTGATACCGGATTTTTTACCATAAGATAATCCAAGTTATCTAAATTCAATTCTTCTAGAGTAGGTGTAGCCTAGAACGAAATATGAATTCTTTTGATTTTAATAATGAGGATGATAAATTATTATTGGGGTCTATCACACCTGGGATAGAGTCGTCCATCATCTGTATTTTAACATTTTTTTAATGATCACTTCTAAAGATCCATATTATTATAGATCATTAGGTTTCCTTGCACCCTTTTGCTCAAAGAGCCATTTTCGCCTGTATTCTTCTTGTCTCAATCTAAATCCTTTAAAGATATTAAAGTACGCTTGCTTAGCGTGAGTCTGCTTTTCAAGTTCTGACTGGATCCACAAAGTATCAAATACAGAGATTGTGGCAGAGACCCTCGTTTCGTTATCAGAGAACGTAGCTGTTCCAACTATCTCTGCAAGCATTTTTTTCGTACTATTGAGAATGTCTACTGCGAGTAAAGTAACTTGGTCTACAATAAAGAACATGTTTCTGACTCTCAAATCCCGAGTCAAGAAAGATATATTGGCATAAAGGTCATTATTTTTGCTTCTCAAAGTGTTTCTAATGCTTTCTTTAATAATTTCGGCTTCGCCCTCATTTTTATCGATATGCACTATCACCCTGACTACGACGTTGTGCTTTATCTTATTCCCAAGTGATGCTATTACTCCAGCATTGTATGCGCACCAAAACGTGTTAGCATATGGAAACACAACAAGGATTTCACTTCTTGAAGACTCAATAGTCTCTGCCACAGCGTCGCAGACTTCTGATGGATTGTTTATTAACTGATTTAGCATTTTATGATGAGATACTCCTCTTTCAATTTCCGCGATTTTTTGCATTGCGGGTGTTGCTACACTCCAAACTCTCTCAAAAAAGTAACTCTGCATCTGGATGAACGATTGATTTGTTGAGAGAATCAAATCAGACTCTGGATCAATTAGTTTGGGTGATTCAGCGGGGATGGTTTCCAACCCAGTTGGGACATAAATAAATTGCTCATCTAGGTCTCTTATTCCCAGATAACCTGTAACATTATCGATATGCCTTAGCTCTACATATTTCATTAATCTCGTGCAATGATCCAGATTTTTCTGAGTAATTCTCGTTATAAAACGTGAAGCAACATGTCTGAACTTCAACTGAACTAGTTCATTCCAAAGTAGCGAGTTATCAAGAAGCGTTCCGAACCAATCATCATCAAATATGCAACTATAACTCTTTACTGTTGAAGAAACAATTCTAGTGATTGCGCCTGTTCCCCTCGCCAAAACATCATCACCTGCTGAATCTTCAGACCTGGGAGTTAATTTAGAGTAAGGCAGAGATAATTAACCTTTATTTAAATACCTTCTCTTCAAGATATAAATGCTTATCACAAAACATTTTGAATGTACTCGACGGCATGACTAATATTTTGAAGTTTGGCTTCCGGTTTGGGTATTCACATTCTTGTCCGATATAAATAGCCAAATAAATAAGCACTTATAACTGAAGACAGAGTAAACATCCTAATTTGCCTATCTATTTGGACGTTCACAAAGTACCGTTTAAGGAAGATCAACTGAAAGAATTGGTTCATTCTCCCAAGGACGAATTTGGTGTTAGTCATGTTAATCTCTTTTATAATCATGACGCAAACGTATGCTTCTGCTTACTCGATGCCCCAGATGAAGAGGCTGTCATAAAACACCATGACAAGGTGGGAATAAATTGTGAGTGGATAACGAAGGTCACAATGGCTACGGGTAGAGAATTCTTTCCCGCCGGCCTTGCCAGTTTTTCAAGCGGGGAGCGTTAATCTTGTGAACTAATTCAAATTCACTGTGATTTTTAAATTGCATGATACTTTCGCGAGAAAGGGTTAGTAGTTACTGGGCTATTTCTGAGGGTTAGTAGTTACTGGGCTATTTCTCATCTTCTCAACTTCATGAATTTCACTATTCTTTAGAAAGGGGAGAAATAGGAAGCAATTGGGTAATCAAATTTCCAGTAGCGAAATTCAAATAACCGGCAAATGCGAACGCTCCTCCACCCCCAGCAAATGCGCTGCTACCTCCTCCATCTCCATCATCACTGTCGCCATCGCCATTGTCATCGCCATTGTCATCGCCATTGTCATCGCCGTTGTCATCATTATTATCATTGTCACTGCCACTGCTGCTGCTATCGCTATCGTCGTCGTCACCATTGCTACTAGCGCTATCCCCAGAGTCTTCAGTTACTTCGCTTACAGGGGTAAAAGAGGCGGGTGTGATTGGCTGACTAGCGGCCGGAAGAATAGTGGCAAGTTGGGTAATGTTTGCGCTAGTACTATTTTGGACTGGATCAGCGGGGTCTTGTGCGATGAATCCTATTTCAGTATCCTGGGATTCCAGAGAGCTGGATGGCGTTATCTGGGCTGATACTTGGCTTGGCGTCTGAGACAGTACTGACATGAAAGCCAGTAGAACGGAAGTGGAAGCAACAATACCCATCATACACAACTTTAAAGTTATCTGATTCCTAATAATCGTCTGCTTCAACTTAGACACTTTTTATACTAAATGATACGACCATTTAGTACCTATTAAGTCTACTAAATATGAGTTACATAAAATTATTCTAGAACTCATCGATCCTTGCAGTTGAACATATTTGAAGCTGAATCGCAATAGAAAAAGTGTACTCGAGACCAATATCTCAATGAGGACGAACATAAACATTAATCATCTTGACGTGCTTCACTTGACGGTAAACAGTGTGTTAAGAGAAATGGCTTACAATAATTGGTATAAGGTACTAGTGAATTCATCAATAGGTTACTTATTTATGATCTAGACATATAAACATAATAACTTCCTTTTCCCATTTATAAGGAGAAAGAGATGGATTTTACCTGTGTCAACTGTAGTAGATTAACAGCTGTAAGTTTTACTTCAGATGATCTCACTGTTTACAGATGTAACAATTGTGATATGGAGTATCGATTAATAGTTGGATGCGTGGAGAAACAACAGTCTGCACAAAGCGTTAGTGTGGGAAGTGGTAAGGTTATGAGTGAAAGCAATGGATCTAATGTCATGCCAATAAGGGTCAAGATTAAGAGGCCCTAGATTCTACGTCGTTCTTCTGTAGGAGATCGAAGTCATACTTTCTGTAAGTTTGGTAGTGTGAAACTTTCTGTAAACTAGAATAAGGGTGGTAGCTCAAGGCTCTCGTCATTGGGATTTGGCTTAATGTGACACCGACACCCAACTTAACCAGATGATTTAGTATATTGTACAGCCGGTTGAAGATGCGTAACCAGTCTGCCTATTTTCATATTCGACTGGTGTTGGCTCAATTTGGTCCATAGCCTATGATTTTAACGTTCTGTGATTATCATAGAAGGTCGTAGAAGGATTTGAAGGCGACCATACTCCTATATTAATGGATACTGGAGGTGAGTCAGTAAACCTACGAAATGTAGACAATCTGGGTATTGCCTAAGGTACCTTATTGGGATTCCATATAGTGTTGGATATGCGCTTGACATTCATGAAAGGCTTCAGAAATTTCTGAATTGATGAAATATATTTGGTTAGCTATGTTGAATGCCTAACAACGGCTTGAGATCTATGAAGGTTAATGACTATACAATTCGACCCGCGTTACTAGTCATCGATGTACAAAATGGTTTTGCAGCAAAAGGCGGTTCGTACGACCAATTGGGTATCGATATTTCAAAGTATATCAATGTGATTCCAAAGATTGCAAAACTTATTGATATTTGTAGAACCTCAAAGATTCCGATTTTCTATACTCAAGCCATACGAGAACCCTCCGGAATTGATCTCCTAACAAATGTTCACCGAATTCTTCCAAAATCTCGCGAGGAAAGAATAAGAATGAAACCCATCTGCGTAAGAGGGACATGGGATGCGGAGATTGTAGATGAGATAAAACCAACCGATTCTGACCACGTAATTAGGAAGAGACGTGATTCAGCCTTCTACGACACCGAAATAGGGGTGTGGCTTAAGAGTGCGAGAATAGACACTCTGATATTTTGCGGAATAGATACTTCAATCTCTGTGGAGTCATCATTAAGGGATGCCTTCAATCTAGGCTATGACGTCATATTGATGTCCGATGCAACGGCATCGAACATCGAAAGGCATTATCAATCGACCTTAGAAAACGTTCGTGGATATTACGGACTAGTTATGAGCATCGAAGAGTTCAGTAAATTTGCACTTACCTCCAATACATCCTAAAGCAAAGAGGTTAAGGGTTCGTTTAAAGAAGTGACCTGCCGACGTTATGTGTGTATTAAGCATTTACTTATTTTTCATAGCCTGGTTTTTGGTCCAGCCACAGAAAGGTACTCCGAACAAATTTCATATCCACGATGATTTATGAACATATTTCCCATTTCCTCTTCATTTCGGCCCACAAAATTTTGTGAATTTTCGAAGATTTAACATCTGTTCTTGATCTATATTATCGAAAATAGATTAGCTCATATAATCAAATACTAAATTGACATTGAATTTGTCCGGTAATAGGTTCCGATGTATAAAAATACGATTTAATCCAGTTTCCTGATATAAGCAACTATGAAAAATAGGACACACCACGACATAGTGGCTAAGGTATTGGAAGCAGCTAAAGGTACTGATGGAACCACTAAAACACGAATAATGTACGGCGCATATCTTTCCAGTAATCAGCTCAAAGAATACATGGCTTACTGTCAAGGGCATGGTCTTGTAAGTTATGACGCTAGGAAGAGAGTATATAGGACCACAGTTAAGGGAATCAAACTTTTGGAACTCTTCTCAAAAATGTATGAAATAGTGCCTCCATATACTATCGAAGAAATTAGTCAATAAAGTCTTTTTCCGCTGAACTTGCTCATATGTGAGATATTTCCGTCTAATATTGCTATTTCAGAGATATTGAAAAGTATTTACAGACATTTTTAAGAGCGAAGATTAATCAAATCTTTGGTTATGGTTTAAAAGGGTGGCAATTATCGCAAATGGTTTTAGGAAAGAAAATTCAATGCGGTAAAACCGAATTCGAAAGATCATGTTGGAATAACGTTGGATTTTTGCAAATTAGCTTCGTTTCATCGCATATTATGGTTATTGTCTGAAATCTCCTTAGACAAACATTTTGAAACCTTCACCCATCATACCTGCAAGTTTCGAAATGCCTTACATAACGTAGTTAAACTTTATGTATTAGTTTTAGTTATGATACTTCATGTAGATTTGACTAGATTAGCTTCTGTATCCGTCACGTTCAATAGCAGGAAAATAACTGTTGTGATTGGACTTGCTATTATTTTCCTTGTAATTCTCGATTTACTTGTCACTCGTCAGATTTTACCTTACAGCACTGATGTAGAAACCACATTATTCATGTCGACAGTAGTTGTCGGATATGGCTTAGGATCCTGGATTCTATTAGGGTACACTAGAAAAGTTAGTGAAGAAATTAGAGCAAAATCTAGGTTTATCAATGTGTTGCACTGGACTGTAACAATAACTCAATTTGCACTACTCGTGATATTATTGGTAATACTCTTTAGTGGTACAAAGACCGGTTTCTTGTCATCCTCAGTTTTCGCGATTAGCTCTACGTTAGCCACTTTTATCATGGGCGTAATAGCCTTCAAATTTTTTACTTGGTACAAACTGAGCTATAGTAGAAATTTCACGATTCTATTTTATGGCTTTGCTGCTTTAACACTCGCCCTCTCAATAGCAGAAGATGCTAGCACAAAGCTACTCATGGTAGAAGTGGTGTATGAGCATACGCCTGAAGGAGTGCCCACAGTGTCATCATTCTTGTACGAATCCTCTGAAAAGTATAATGGAGAAATTATACGGAAAGAAGTAAATCATGATACTACTACACTTCTCATACTACCAGAGTCGAATAAGGAATACTACAATCTTTTGAACTCTACTGTACTCCCAATAGCGTTTGTATTTAGGTGGATTGCTTCTACGATGCTCTTACGCAATTCTTATCAGAAGATAGGTAAGTTATCGTTGTTCATTTGGATTATTCTTTCTCTCCCTTTAATCCTTTATCTCGTCGGAAAAATGCCAGGGTTTTTTTCAGGAGAAAGCCTTTCCGGGGTGGATGAGCCATACCGCTATTTCTTTAGAATTCTTTTTAGGGCAGGAACAATAGCTGGAAATATTCTTTTCGGGCTAGCATTCTTCATGGTAGCTAGGAAAATGGTCTCCTCAAAATTGAGAGACTATCTCATTCTCACAGGTATTGGTGACACAATAGTGGGTATAGCTCTCTCCACTTCAGCTTTAGAACCAACGTACGGAGCGGCTGGTCACTCTCTAGTATTACTCTCTTCGTATTTATTCAGCATCGGGTTTTACCTTTCTGCAATATCTTTATCGCAGGATAGCTCTTTAAGAAAATCGATCAAGAAGAGCATGGTTGACGTTATAGACAATATAGGCACTGCGCAAATGGAGCAGCAGCTGAGGACCAGAATTTTGAAAATAGTTGCGAAGGAAAAACAAACTCTGGAAGAAGAGACAGGAGGTATTTCTCAGGAAGTTAGTGAAATCGAGCTGAGAGAATATATGAGTTTGATAACAGAAGAAAGGAAACGTTCAACTGTCTTCAGGAACAAGGAATAATCCAAGGTTAAAAATGAATTCATCCGACAGCACGTTGAAATTCGGCATATTGAATTCGTGCTGTTAGGCACTTGCCGGATGGCCACCAATGAACTTGTTTAGTAGGCAGTACGACGGGTGAGCATTGAGTTTAATACGAGCAACAAAAATAAGGATGAATCATGAGCGTTTAACTTACATAGACGCGGAATCTACTATCTGAACCAAATCTAATTGAACGATTTTCGATTTCCTAGATAGAAAAGATTGCCGCCATTTGAAAGTACATTCTTATACTATTCTCTCTTTAGAGACTATGTCCTGCACGAAATGAACAAGTGCGTTGCTTTCCATTCCTACAAAGGAGGTACTGGAAAGACCACGCTAGCCTGCAATAGTGCCATCCTTTTAGCCAAGAAAGGATACCGTGTATGCCTGCTAGATTTGGACATATATGCTCCGAGTTTCCAGCTGTATTTCTCAAAGGAACCCCGAAAATGGATAAATGACTTCCTAACGTCCAGCACAGATATTCAAGACGTGATGATAGATGTTACGAATGGTTTGAGTGGTAGTCAATCCCGTTCCGATAAAATCAGACCAATTAATCTAGTTGAAAGTAATGACTCAGAAATTAAGGGCAAATTATGGGTCGGATTCTCTAACCCTCAAAAAAAAGAGATATTCAAGCTTGAAACGGCTGATACAGACACAAAAAGGCAGGCTATTAGAAGATTTATACATCTTAGAGAAATTTTGATGTCTGAATTTCGCGCAGACTATATCATAGTCGACACGAGCCCAGGTATAAGATTCTGGTCAATAAACTCGTTAGCAATTGCAGATATTTTGCTTTTGACACTGAAAATGAGCGACCTTGATATCGATGGCACAAGAATGGTAGCAGAGGAGATATACAGATCTTTCATAGAACTTGGGAGCAAAGCGTTCCTCGTGTACAATATGGTTGAAGGATACTGTATCCCTCAACAGGCTATCTCAGATAACGATGGATTCTTGCACATCTCCACTCACCCAATTGCTCAAACGAGCACGGATAATGGACCGATAACGCAGTTAGTGAGACAACAGGATCGCCTCGACGTTGACGGATTGGAAAGATTGTCGGCTAACCTAGGAATTGAAATCATATCCTACATCCCGTGTTATTGTGATATACAATTCTTAAGGAAAGAATTTCTTACCGTCATTAATTACAGGCACCATCCATTCACTTCCCAAATTGAAAAGCTCATAGATGTCCTATGATAGGTCCCTGTGACCTATCCTTACACCGTGTTGCCAATGCTATATCATAGAAGGGGCCATGATTTGACATGGAATTGAGATGGTGTAACTTAGATTTGAGATTGCAATTTCAAATCATCAATTCCTACCGTACACGCTAACTACCAGAAAGGAAGCTCGGTGGTCATAGTTTATAAAATCACGTGACCGATTATATTTCCAATGTATGGGAATAGTGGAACTGACAAAAATAGCACGTGCGAACATTTTGCAGGGATAGATGAGAATAGGATAAATCCAAATACTAAGTCATGTCAAGAATGCGAAATAGAAGGCACAGACTGGGTGGCATTGCGAATGTGCTTAACATGTGGTCACGTAGGCTGCTGTGATTCATCGGAAGGGCTTCATGCTACTAAACACTTTGAACAGACCGGTCATCCCGCAATGGTAGCCTTACCTAATAAGCAGTGGAGATGGTGTTACGTTCACAAACGCTATTCATAATTGAATTACCTCCTTCGGCATTTTCAGTATTCACGAAATTGATACTCTGTCCAGAACTTCTGTGAATACTTCTATGAATAATTTACTTCTTTATCGGATGGCTGGCTGTGGCCAAGTTGGAGATTTCGATTAAACAGGGGCTGTAACAATCAATTCTTCACGTAAATTCTATCGCGGGATATAACTCTTGGTCTACTTTCACCAGCCAGAGAATTACCGAGTTGCATCCACTTAAAGATATCATTTTGACTAGCCTAAGATTTTAAAAGAGTAGGATCAGAGTCCAAGAAGGGATTAGCCAATCTAGACAATGGGGGCGGACAGCTCTCCTCCCCTCCCCCTTCCGAAGTGGTATACCAGACCTTAAATGTTCGATCTCGTGTTCTCTATTTTATGCCTAAGCCAACTGTGCAGCAACAACAATATTACACAGGGAATAATGAACTTTTAATCCATCGAATCTATGACTTAGTTAACGATCAAATTGCTCAGAAAAGATGGGAATTTCAGAACACCGATGTAGATCCGATTCGATTGTGGAGCATTGCGAATCAGGTTGAAACCCTCAACTGGGTATCAAAAAAATTGAATGGAATACTCAGACAAAACAAACCTGTGCCTGATTTCTCAGTCAAATCACTAATTACTTCATTAATAAAAGTGCTAGTCAGGATTGACAAATGCATTCTAAAGTTCGAGGCAAACAAGCGTGAATCCTACGAAATCTCTAGGTTGAAATCACGCGCAGCAATAATTGAATGGTCTCTTTTTCAGATTCATTTTGTATCCGCAGATATGTTCAGATGAGTACCATGCTTGTAGGTGATTCGCAGATTCAAATCAATTAAGCTTCCTAGTTTAATCTTATTTCTCCCGTGCTAAAAGCAGATAATATTTGGGTAAAGGGATGCTATCATTAATTAGAATTTAAGGGAACCCCCTTAAAATTGTGGGTGCGTTTCGAAGCGCCAGACCCCCACATTTACAATTCAAGGACAAGACGCTTACATCCTAATAAACTTTAAATGTTTTCTCAATAAAAATAAGTCGCTTTGATTTGTTACCAAATGAAGCACTAATGATTTCTATTATACAGATGACTTCCGGATACATTGATGGTATTTCGTACCTCTGAATTTTATTCCAAATGCATTGATTGCAACACTCCGCAGCCGTCAATGCTACGTTGTAGATAAGGTTAAAATCACCTGTTTGCAAATAGTTTCGCCATAGTGTTCCTAAGGAAAGACAAGGACAACAAGAAATGGAAAATCGAATATGATGAAACGATTTTCAAAATATACGATAGGAACAATGATTTAGCAGGGTACTTTTTCCCGAACTATGGATTTATGTCCGATCAGAAATCCAATAGTGATAATGGGGAGGAGGTTGAAGAAACCATCATCGACGCCATGAACAAGGAGCATAAGGAGGTGTCTGGAGGGGAGATTCTTGTCCCTCTTGTAAAACTAGATCTTCTGGACATCGAAGATGAACACGTAGATTTAGATTCTGCGTATCTGAGGATGGAGGCAGATTTGCAAAGAATGGATGCATGGAAGTCATGGATGAGATCTAATTTGGATAGATATAATATAATAGGAAACGGAATTTATACGTCCAGGGAAGATAGAAATATGCTATCCATTGCTCTCCATTTGAATAGCCAATTTGTATTGCATGAAAAAGATATAGGTCTAAAGTTAAAACCAATCCTTGATAGCCTAAGTGAATGTGGATTGCTATGATGATAGAGCTATTGTAACCTCCAAATATACAAGCGTTGAGCGACAGATTGCAGAATCGAACTTCAACCCAGTTTTGCCACTTAATTTGGTGCCGCTAAGGCTCAACTGGCGTTTCACTTTGGAGTTCTTTATCCAATTCTAAAATGGCTGTAATATAGCATCGAGGACATACGGGAATCGTAGTTCCTAACTTTTTCTCGAGTTCGTAGTCCATAAACTTTTCCTCTCCGCAACTGTAACATATTCGGGTCCGGCTTTTACTCACTGCTAATAACCACCTACACAAATCTTTGAATTATATCTTTTTCATGCTGAACTTCCAGTAGATAATTACGTAGTGACATATCAGAACCTCGTTGGACTAGTCATGTTGTACGTCATCCAATCAGCTATTGAACATCAAATTCGTATTGCGGAAATTGGTAAATTTGTAATTTCGGAAGTTGAGAATGACCAATTGGTGAAAACAATGCTAGTTGACAATGTAGACAATTCATTACGTTTGTCTTCGAAGGGAATTACAAGGAAAGCAACATTTGAAACCCTGCTGTGTCTGCGACAGTGCATTTGGAACCCGGGTTACCTCTGCCGCTGCCTTAAATCACCTGAATCACGGGAGACCGGTTCCTCGCGTGCATGATTCAAAAGTCACAAATACTGAAAAAGAGTAACAACTTCTTGAATTACCTGTATCTGACTGATTTGAGATGTATTCATACTATAATTATCCTAGTGATCTAATAATAGTGCATAAAAGCCTCCCACTCCATAGGCTATTCCGATCAATAATCTAGAAACCAACGGAGCAAACTCAACTGAATTCTGAAATATTGTATAATTAACAACCAGTGCCAATGGAATAAATGAGATTGATACAATGCCAACTAGAAGTTGCTCCTTGTTCGACACGTGGCTATACTTCCGTAGTAGGTCGTAAGTGCAAATATTCCCTGCCCCAATCCCTAACAGGACCAAGTACGGATACATAGATTGGAATACAGATATCATGACGAAAGGGCCTGCCCAACATAGCCCATTTATCACTTTCGCACTCAGGGGCCAAGAAATACTAGTTTTCATCCTATTCCGCAATGGATGCAACGCGTGACGATAATGGAATATGAGGATAACGATGACAATGATAAAGATTGACCACCAGATAGCTAGATTGGCATAAGAGGGTAGACTGTAAGGTAAAATAGCCCAGTCCAGAATTGTCGCAGAGATGATGGCAATAAATATTATTAGGAATAGAATCGCAAGTGATCTTTTCCCCTCCTTACTAGGACTCAATTGATCCGTGGTCAGTGGTCGTGATCTATTTCGAACTTAATAATAATGTATATCCGACCCAGGATCTGGCTCTTCCGCCCTTGGTGTATGCATCGCTGAACGTGTGGAGGGTGTCATCAGTGTACCGCATGGTGGGGACTAACCTGGGCCGGACTTTAATCAGATGATAGACACAGTCAAATTACGTGATGAATATGGGTTACGTTCGAAGTACGTCAAGAGTGTCTGATGATGACGCTGTTCCTTTACTTATCTGGGCCTGAAGGAAAGGCTAGAGATCCTAACTATGAGCATCAGTATAAGACAACATTTCCGTATTATAGTTTTTTAATTAAACCCTGGATTGATTGCAATGAACGTTGCGTAATATCTTTGTCTAGTGATCCTTCCATGTTCTCTATTATTGCAGTTTTTGTATTATCTAACTAGAAGCGTTGGTGATATTAGTAACAGTAGCATTTTCAAGGTGCTCTATTACTTTAGGTTGAACTATATCAGCATATACTTCGTAAGCAGCAATAAATGGCTCGCCATTTGTACGAAGCACAACTGAACTAGATACAAAAGGCATAGATGCAGAGAAATATGGCGATGTGCTTCCGCTATAATCAGGTATGATCCGCCCTATAGCAGATATGTTACCTGGAAAGGCGGTTAGATGACGTATAAACATCTTTCCAAATTTTTCCATGTCCAATTGGGAAAGTGTAGCATTATCTAAAGGAATTCTGTGGTTAAACGTTACTTCAACTGGTTTGGTTGCTGTAAATGATAAAATTCCCTTATAGATTGAGCCATCACTTCTGTAAGGTAAAACAACTACTGTTTGGAGATGTTCATTTGGCCCGGGTATAATCTG
>JAATVR010000569.1 GCA_014523665.1 Nitrososphaerales archaeon TH526 | reverse complement strand
CTAACTATTGGATATGAACACGAGACGACGTGGAATAGGTAGGACATCAGTAGCTATGCTATCTTCAATCTCCTAACTGAACTGGCATACTAACTAATTCTTGAAACTGCTCATATCTTGACTTATCCTTACTTTCGATGATCTTCACAGTTACATCATCATGCCACTCTATGAATGTCTTCTTGAAATGCAGCGAACCAACAGTTCTTTCTATTACTTCTATATTTGAGAATCTATGGATGCAATCGACAGTTGACTAAGAAGAACAACCTTATTGATAGTAGTATTATGATAGCGACTATTAGAACGCCCTCTTCAATAAAGTCTAAAGGCAGTACTAGTCATTGTTGGCCAGATTGTACTACTCGTTGCGGCAAAGTACACATATACTTGTTTTGTTTGTACTAATTAAGCTGAGGAAGCTTTGTGTTAAGCTCTTTACATCTATTTCTTAGAGTTACTTCCGTTACTCCAGAAGCAGCTGCAACATCTAACTGAGTCCTATGCTCATCGCAATGTAGGCATGATAAGTAGAGAACTGCTCCTGCTAATCCCATAGGATCTTTTCCTGCTGCAATTCCGCTTGTTTTCACATTATGCATATAGCTTATAGCGTGTCTTTTTGTTTTCTCACTTAACTCCAATTTATTTGCAATCTTTGAAATGCACTTTACCGGATCTATTATTGGGACCTTCAAATCTAGGCTCAAGACTATCCGCCTATATATCCTTGAGAGTTCCTTGTATGATATATTGCTAAGGGATGCTACCTCTGCCAATGTTCTAGGAACTCCCGCCTCTCTAGATGCAATATAAACAGTCGCGGCCAATGTAGCAACTATTGTTCTTCCTCTAACCATTCCTTGTTGCTGTACCTTTCTGTAGATATAGGCTGCTTTTTCTATCACATTATCAGGCAATCCCAGCTTCCCTTTTAGCCTATCAAGTTTCTGGAATGCATTTGAAAGATTTCTATCTGTTGGAGAACTAACTTGAATTCTATGGTCCCATATCCTTAACCTTTGCATTAGAGAACGGGTTGAACTGTCAAGTCCTTTTCCGCCAGCATCTTTATCTGGTCTTCCAATTACTGTTGAAAGCCCCTTATCATGCCGTGTTAGTGTCATAGGCATTCCTACTCTACTTCTGTCTCTCATGTGATTAGCATCAAATGCGCGCCACTCTGGAGTATGTTGGAATGACTTATCATTACCCATAACCATACCACAATTAGTGCAAATTGTTTCGCCAGACTCTGCATCTGTAATTACATCGGCGAGTTTATAACATGTTTTACATACTAACCCATTTGATAACATTATACATATATATACGCGTTCATAGTATAATAGGCTTTAATCTGTGCTGGAATCATAAATCCTTCAGAAAATCGTTCTTTGTTAGAAAATATGTGGCTTTAATAATCATATTTCCTGTCTATATTTGATGAATAAAGATAAGATAATAAGAACCGCTTCAAATTACGAGTGACATTGAATAATCAAATCGCATAGTTGAACTCAAGCCATACACCTGAAATAATCATTAACATACATAGTTATTATCTTTGAGCGCATGGGCTTTCAGAATTCGATAGAAATGTATGCCAATCCGTATACAATACTCAACACAAAAAAGTGCTTACAGGTCTTAATCACAGACTTACCATCTCTTTGCTGGGTTCCGGCGTTGACATCGGAACTGACTTCGAAATCTTTTTCATAATTTGTTGTTCAAGCAGCTCTTGCTTTTGCTATAAGAGCTATGCTTATCTTTTAAATGTCATTTTGAATTCTGGTCACTTGTATTTGTAACTGATTATTCTGTGATTTAATCGGGTTTATAGATTCTAATTGTGACTGGCCTGCTGCTGCACCTGTTGTGACTTGGTCTGCTTCCGCTTTTGTAATGATTGAACTAGTTACTAAATAATATTCAAGGGGATATTTGCACTCATTACGTCATCGCCTTGCACACTCTGTCCTCTTAGATCTAGTGTCTGTTTGCAGTAACCACAGGTTGGTGAGTATGTAGTGCTTGTCCCTTCTATTGTGTACTGTTTATCGCTGATAGTAAGGATTCCATTTATCGTAGACCCATGTATGTTCAATGTTCCTAAAACTAAAACGGGTATAATTATTGAACTACTGTCTCCCACTACTTCTCCACGCATATTGTATTGAGATGTGGTTGATTTCTCAACTATACCTCTAAATTCGCATTCAAGACAGTTGATAGATGGCAGACTAAAAATTCCTCCCACCGCCTCAAATCTTGTCCCAATTTCTGGCAGACTCGGTTGGGTTGATGATTGATTGCTATTACTGCCCTCTGCTTCATAAAATTGTGATGATAGAAATGGTTGACACAAAATACAAGATAAGACTAATATTGCAAGTATGGCGACACTTGACAACAATTCTGTATTATAAGTGGGATTATTTAAGATATTCACTAAGATTGTAGATATAAATGTTCACGCCTAATGTGCGCTTGAGTTTCTGGACGTGTTCTAAATTTTAACTTGGAGACTCGACAAATAAGTCGTCTGACTCTTAGCATCTTCGTGTAATCACTTTTTGGAGTTCCTGCTATATCCAGGTACTCACCAGCATAAATCAGGTCGTCATCTTCTTGTAACTTGTCATGACAGTAACAGGTGTTACCACAACAATAACACTGTATAGCTTCAAGATATACATAACATATAAGCCATTATCCTGTGAGTCAGTCAGAAGATGGCAATTCTAAAATTGGTGACCATGCAGTGGGAGTGTTTGGTTACTTGGCTTGGGGAATCAACTACTATAGTAGGCCACAGTGGCACTTTGATTTAGATACAGCGCACGATATTTATCATGACGACCTCATAGTTGAATTTCCACAATCGGGCGAACGTATCTCCGGTGAACGCAACCTGTACGAACTCAGGGCACACTAGCTGCCGGACTTGCTTTATACACCAAAGAAGTAGACGCAGACAACGACGCCTTATTTATCAGGATAAAGCGAGACGGCGTACTAACAGAAGTTAGAGTATACCCACCCGAAGAGTAACCTCATACTTTTTTTCCTTTTTACTTAAACTAAAGATAACCAAGTTCCATAACGCCTTTTTAACTTCATATTAACTAAAGGTAGGTTCCTATGTGAAGGGGCGACCAGCCACAACCTTAGCATTGACAAGTGGATAGGCTGGTTGTCCTATCTACTTGTATGATATATTGTTATTAGCAAAGTTAACCTATGATAATTAGAAATCTATCTGACAAGGCACTCATGGGGTTGGTTGGCATTGTTCTTGTCTCAACTACCAACGCCAGCCACCTCTACTTAATTAACCAACGTGAAAGGGAATTTAAGTGTCCTTAATTGGACGTACTTTGATAAAAAGGGTAGATAGGTGAGGCTTCACAACTACGCCTATCTACCTATCACGAATAACCATGTTCTGGAATGCCTTTTATAATTAATTACGAAGAAGGATTACATTCCTAAGCATAGAAGGTAGGACTGCCGCACATAGTGCTAGATTTCTATACCATGGTCGTGCAACTCTTGTTACTAGTCCGACACTACCAAAGTCATAAGCGCCTGCACTGTCTTGTGATATCGGAATATGTGAAGGAATGAATTAAGCCGGTACGTATTGAAAGTAATATAGGAAAGTGGTATAGAAAGAAGAATAACTGACATTATTTTTTATATTGAAAGGAATAATAGGTTATTATAAATCATAATTTTTATTCAAATAGGTAAGGATTTTCTATTAAACATATTCAGACCATACAATAGTTATTGACTAGCGTTCGTGTATCATGTACTATGAGTAAATTGACGTACGTAAAAGAACCAAATACAAAGAAGAAAGAAACATCTGCAGATAAGCCCTTAACGACCAACCATGGAACACTGTTTACAATCGTCACTGTCTTAGTGATATCAGCACTAATAGGGGTTGGATTTGCATATGCGGGGTACACCTCAGGTCACTATTTGGAGGCATACGCCCTCTGCAAAGAAAACGCATTATCACAAGAAAGGGTTGGAGCATACCAAACCGTAGACGAGATTACTGCGGCTCTAAAAGCCTGCGAAGGGGTAACCAGTTAAAGGAACACATTTTAGTTTTGTATTCTGTGTTCAAACCT